>JANMEX010000264.1:0-8362 GCA_031377485.1 Phyllobacteriaceae bacterium | reverse complement strand
TGTTGACAGCCTGTCAGTCAAATCCGACGAAATGCGCTCAGACGGCGCGACAGCGGTATTCGTGGCCATAGATGGTAAAATCGCCGGGGCTATTGCCATAGCCGATACAGTCAAGGCATCCACGCCGAAAGCGCTTGCGGCGTTGCGTGAAGCTGGCATCAGGATTGTAATGTTGACGGGTGACAACCGCATTACGGCAGACGCCATTGCCAAGCGTCTTGGCATCAGTGAAGTGGAAGCAGATGTGCTGCCTGACAAGAAAGCTGACATCGTGGCCAAGCTGAAATCACAGGGTCGTATTGTCGCAATGGCAGGCGACGGCGTGAATGACGCCCCTGCACTTGCGGCAGCCGATGTTGGTATCGCAATGGGAACAGGTACAGACGTTGCTATGGAAAGCGCCGGCGTGACACTCCTGACGGGCGATCTGATGGGAATTGTACGCGCACGCGCATTATCGAGGGCCGTGATGGGAAATATCAGGCAAAACTTGTTCTTTGCCTTCATCTACAATGCGGCAGGCGTGCCGATTGCCGCAGGCGTGCTGTATCCGGCATTTGGCATCCTTTTGTCACCGATGATCGCTGCGGCTGCCATGGCATTGAGTTCGGTAAGTGTGATTGGCAATGCGTTAAGGCTGCGAAACGCGTCAATAGATACTTGAACCACAAAATGGCTTTTGCAACTTATGCCAGCCTTTTCTTAGTAGCGTTTGCTGCAGTTGAATCGCCCCGAGTTTACTAGACGCCGTGAACGTCCGGTTTCGGTCTATCTCCTCGGGGCTGCGAGCGACCGAAAAGGGGCGCAAACCGGTCAGCAGTGATGGCATATAAATGCCTTAACGATGGACGGCTGTCGACCCGGAGCTGCCATTTTGCGGCCCTAAAACGTAAGTCTGCATTGCGCCCCCATGTCGGACAATTAAGACACCATCGCCTTCCCCTGAAAGCTGACATTCTCGACAGTTTTGCTCAAAGAATCACCTGTTCAATGACCAGCGTTCCGCGCTACCGCTAAGCCAGCAGGAACCTCAATACTCCGAGTTAAGCATCATGACGAGCCCAATTGTGGAAGCCCTCAAACAGTTTGAGGCAACGGAAGCCAACCTGACCAAGCTTGAAAATCTTTGGACAGAGCTTCAGGAACTTTTCCCGGACGGAATACAGTTGGGCGAAAGCCCAGAGTACGAAGATCGCCGCCGCTCATTTGATTGCATCCTGACAGCCCTTCCCAAAATTGGCGGTTGGAAGCCAAGCATTGCAGCGCCAGATTGGGATGGCGTGGTCACCGCTCGCTTCGATTACTTGGAATTGGGAGATCCTTTCGAAACGGCGAAATTTGAGGCCGCGATTTGGACGGAAGGCAAGGAAATCCGCGAATGCCGATATCGTTTGAACCAGAAGCGGCGACAGTTGATTCGCGATGCGTTGGTCGCTGTCATAGACAAATTCGACGCCGACCTTCGCCAGATCCGCAAGGGACTCAGGGAGCGCGAACGCCACGAGGATGTGGATAGCCCGATATGGGCCGAACTTAAAAAAATAGCGAGCAGATCGAGGTTCTTTTAGGTAGCAGCGTTCACAAGCCGCCAAGGTGGCACGATCTCCGACGCCATCTCCATTTTGGAATGGCGGGGGATCTAAGCGATATTGAAGAACATGACTGGCCCGCCGTTAAGGAGGGATTGCGCAAAGGTCTTTATGGCGTAAACGAA
Source organism: Phyllobacteriaceae bacterium (assembly GCA_031377485.1). Lineage (GTDB taxonomy): Bacteria > Pseudomonadota > Alphaproteobacteria > Rhizobiales > Rhizobiaceae > JANMEX01. The sequence continues at coordinate 6,648 of JANMEX010000264.1, read as the reverse complement.
GCGCTGCCAGTCGCGACAACCGACTTAGACGAGCTTGTAGCCACCAAGCCTACTGGGCCGATTATCACGGCTCGACAGGCACCCGAATGTGCCGGGCATGACCGCGATCACCGCCAAGGCAAAGCCGATAGCGGCCGCATCGTTAGATAGCGGACCCTTCACGGGTTGAACGAAAGGGCAAGGAATGGGACTTGGGACTTAAGCCGAAAGAGCGGGGATGTCACCCTTTAGAATGGGAATAGAAACTGATGTGCAATTGCAGAAGCCACAGCGCTTCATTTTCATGCCTTTGGCTAATTTGTCGGCATTGATGTTGGGTCGACGAAGGTCGATTTTTACGCGCTGGATGTATGGCTAAAGCAGTCAGGCATGGGACAACCTATTCGCTGTCAGATTGGTTCGTGAGTTCACGGTCCCGAAAGTTGTCCGCCTCGCAAATAAGTGTTCGAAGGCGCAGTTGATAACGAACCATAGGCGGCCCGCACCCAAAGGGTTCAGGGGCTAGTCGCAACCTCTTCCGTAATGCGTTACTGACCAATATATAAATATAATATTGGTCAAAAATCGGAATTTATTGGCTACTCTTGTAGCAGGCAGACACATCCCCGCCTGCGTTGTCACATGCACGTTCATGGCATTAAACTCCATGACAGGCCGCAGGAGACCTTCTCTCCCGCCCTCACCCCGTCACAAAAATCCCCGCCAACCTCTCACTCTCGAAAGACCCGATGATACAAATCCTCGAAACATTAGTTCCATGTTCCGAAGGCTTGTATCACTCGGCTGCTTACCGGCCAGCACGGAAGGTGTCGGCCCAAAAACGAAATTCGGTCACAAAGCGGAGCCGCAATAATGGCCGCTCAAACGGACATTCTTCAGTCCTGCGGCAGAGCCGGTCTACCAGCCCCGCAGACCGGTTAACAGGGCAACCGCAGGAGGGTCAGCATAGCGCCGCCGAAGGCGGGACCCGGGACCGATTGTCCCCGGCGAGGGGTGCCGCATGAAAGCCCGGAGAGCTGCGCTTGGTGCAATCGAATTGCATGAACCCTTTGTCTGAATTCATTGAGCCGTTCTGCTCAGATATTCAGCACGTTCTGCGATCGCTTTGGCAACATGTTCCATCCCCAGCGGAACTCTGTCGAATATCGCCTGTAAGCCAATCAAACCGGGGCAGCGAATATGCGAGCGCTCTTGCTCTATCTGGCAACGCAAAACCAGGGACGCTGCGAGGTAATTCTTGAAAATTCACACGATCGGACTCCTCAAACATCTGGGTGTGCGTTGTTTATTTGGTGTCTATCCCTGCCACTGATCGAGCAGAAGGTGTGTAGTTGGTGCACTCCCGTGGAACCAAGCTAACGTTTCCACTTGATGAATTCTGGGGCGAGCATCGGACGCCCTGTATTGAAGCGCTCGCCGAAATAATATTCGCTTCTCGCGCGACAACGGATTTCACCGACAGGCCTTTTTTCAGATGATCCATCTGGTGGCCAAAATGGCCGCAAACGATAACCGCCACGAAATCGATAAAGCCTCTTAGAGGTGCACGCCGAGATAGCGAAATGTTGCAATATTTCTGTATGAACGAGCATCAGTGGACACAAAAATGCCTGTTAGCTGGCAAGACGTTTGCCATTTAGCCGAAGCGTGATGATTGCACCTCCGGTCGACCAGTCATAGTTAAAGGTTCCACCAAGTTGGCCAGTGACACTTTTATTGACCAGTTTCGTTCCAAAGCCATCGGCTCCAGTTGGCGGTTCTGTCTCGGGACCACCGCGTTCAGTCCAAATAAGCTCCAAGTCTTCCCCAATTAAAGAGCCTGCCAAATCCAGGGTGCCAGTTTCGACAGATAGCGCTCCGTATTTCAGGGAATTAGTGGCGAATTCATGAATGACCAATGCAAGAGAGGTGGCCGAGCTCTCGCCAATACCCATACGCGGAACCGCCACCCGGATTCTCCCCTTGAAGGCGCCGTTGTTTTCGTATGGTGAAAGCAAGATCGCCAAAAGATCGCCAACAAGGGTTGCATGCCCTTGATGCCCTGGTATCGGTCGTACCAGGTCATGCGCCCTGCCTAGGGCGGCAAGCCGTCCATTAAGCACCTCTGCCATCTCTTTGGCGGTAGTCGTGGACTTCGACGACAAATTTGTCAGCCCCGCCGCTATAGCCAACAGGTTCTTCACCCTATGGCTCATTTCCCCTGCCAACAGTTCGTTGCTTTCTTCTGCTTGCTTGCGGCCGGTCACATCCAAAAATATCCCAAACTTTTGGCCTTTGTGAAGTGCGGAGTCTTCACCCAAACCACGCGCGGATATCCATCTGATCTGGTTTTCCACCATGGCTCGAAAGTCGATGTCAAATGGTCCGGTGATTCCAAGAGTTGCTGCAAAGGCTTCTCTTACGCGGTCCCGATCCGACGGATGAATTCGCGCTGACAAATCCTCGAATTTGACTTCCACACTGTATTCCAAACCCCAAAGTGTGAATGCCTCCGCATCCATTCGAAACTGATCGTCAGAAATGTTCCAGGCCCAAAGCGCGGCACCTGCAGCGTGAATGGCGCGTTTGAGACTGTCGATATGCGATAAGTGATCAGTTGAGGCGCTATATGGCATGAAAAACTCCATAAAAAGGTAAGAGTCACGTCGTTTGGACGACGGAAGACCGGCAAGAGGATTTCAGATGTCAAGTTCAACCTATGCCGGTTTAATTTTGGACCATATTTTTAGTGGGCACGCTCCACGTGTATATACGCGGTCGAAATTTACGCACTTAACCGTTCCAAGTTTGCGGGAGACCGTTTGGCTTAAGTTATGCGGTCGAGGCTCGTTCGTCCAGCATGGCGTAATAGTCTCATTTAGCATCGGTCTGTGGGAAATTGCCGGTGCTACTGTTCACTTCGATCTTCGTCATCCATTCCGGAAGCGTCTGTGCCACACAGCCGATCTTCTCGGCGACAAATACAGTTGCTGCCCATCGCGATGGGTAATCACCTTCGTGATCGAGCACCATCCGCACCGCACGGGCACGGACTTCAGTTGAAAACTTGTTCGTTGTTGTGCTCATGGTGGCTCCGCCTTCTCAGGAGTTGGAGCCTGCGGCGAACCCGGCGCGGTTCACGTCTTGAGAACAAAATCACGAAAGTGGAACTTTTTGATTGCTGGGCGGTTATCAGTAGCGTCGGCAATTCCTTAAAATAAGCACAGGTGAACTTGGTGGATCATCGTGATCGTTTGATTTTGGCTCTATCCGCGCTTCTTCGGGCAGAGAGGCAAACAAGGTATGCGTTTGAAGCCTGCCTAGCGGCAGGTGTTTTGGAAGCCGAAACCCTGCAGGCGATCATTAGCGACCCAATCCCCATAATTACGCATGAAGATCTCAACTATGCTGAGAGTTTGGCTATGGGTCCAGCGCATGTCGGAGGACATGCGTAATGGCTGTTCGTCCAGCGTGGAAGGGCTATCTCAAACTTTCGCTGGTGACCTGCGGCGTCGAACTTTCGAACGCGACGACTCAGAGCGAGAAGGTCTCATTCCGGATTCTCAACCGCGCCACCGGAAACACTGTGTCGAGGCAATACATAGATTCAGTCACGGGAAAGCCGGTTGAGGAAAAAAACGAAGTTAAAGGCTTTGAAATTGAGACCGACAAGTTCCTGCTTTTCGAAGAGGCAGAAATAGAGTCGGTTCAGATTGAATCCTCACATACGCTCAGCCTCGAAAGTTTTGTCGACAAGGCCGAAATTGAGCAAATCTATCTGGATACACCCTACTACCTCGCGCCGTCAGACAAAGTTTCCGAGGAGGCATTTGCCGTTATCAGGGACGCGCTTTTGGACAAGAAGATGGCGGGACTGGCGCGTATGGTGCTTTACCGCCGTGAGCGACCGGTTGTCATCGAGGCGTTTGGCGATGGCATGTTGCTTACCACTTTGCGCTACGAAAACACGGTACGCCAGCCCGGCACGGTTTTTGAGGGCATTGGCAAGGTGAAAGTGGATCAGGAAATGATAGATCTTGCCACCCACATCATCGACAAGAAGAGGGGCAAATTTGATCCGTCGAAGTTTGAAGACCACTACGAGGCAGCACTTTTGACGATGGTCAAAGCGAAGAAGGCGGGCAAAATGCCCCCAGTGGTTTCGTCTGCAGCGCCGAGCTCAAATGTTGTTAACCTCTTTGACGCGCTCAAGAAAAGCCTCGCATCAGAACCTGAAGTTCAAACAGAAGATTCGAGTCCGAAGACGGCCCGCAAGCAGGTCCCACCCAACAACAAGGCGGGCGGTAAACCGGGATCGATCCGCAAGCGCTAGTGTCCGGGAGTTCATCGATGCCAAATGGTCTCGAACAGTACAGACAGAAACGCGATTTCAAAAACACCAGCGAGCCGGTAGGCGCACCGGTAGAAACTGTAAAAAAAACCACCTCAGCCGATGGACAGTTTGTTATTCACAAACACGACGCGCGCCGCCTTCATTATGATCTTCGCCTCGAGCACAACGGCGTCCTGTGGTGTTGGGCTGTCACCCGGGGCCCAAGTCTTGATCCTACTGACAAGCGGCTCGCCGTTCATGTCGAGGATCACCCGCTCGATTATGCTGGTTTTGAGGGAACAATTCCCAAGGGTTCGTACGGTGCAGGTTCAGTGATCGTATGGGACCACGGGACTTGGAAGCCGGAAGGAGACGCAGACGTCGGCATGAATAAGGGCCATCTGGCGTTTGTACTGACCGGCGAGAAACTTAACGGCGGCTGGCATTTGGTTCGGCTGAAGAGGCGTGAAAAGGAAACGCAAGATAATTGGCTATTGATCAAGGTCGAAGATGAATTCGCGAAAACGGACATAAATATTTTGGAGGCAGCGCCGCTATCGGTTAAATCTGGTCTCGCCATTGATGACTTCGGAGCTAACAAAAACCCCAAAGCCATTCGTAAGGCCGCAAAAGTCCGGTCGCAGCCCACTGATATCGCTTTACCCAAATTTATTTTGCCAGCGCTGGCAACTTTGAAAGCTGCGCCCCCGGCGGGAAATGAATGGCTGCATGAAGTGAAATTCGACGGCTACCGTATTCAAGCCCATGTCACTGCGGGAAAAGTGAAGCTGTTTACTCGATCTGGGCTGGATTGGACGGAGCGCTTTGGTGAAGCAGTTTCATGCGAGCTCTTGAAACTCGGCTGCAAGCAGGCCGTCATAGACGGGGAAATGGTGGTGCTTTCAACGAAAGGCGTAGCGTCTTTCTCGCTGCTGCAGGCCGACTTGTCGGAGGGACGTAGTGATCGGATGGTCTTTTACGCCTTTGATCTGTTGCATCTCGACAATGCGTCATGGCTCAATCAACCGCTCAAAAAACGCAAATCAAGGCTTGAAGAACTGCTCAGCGACCAGCCTGCCGACACAACGATTAGATTCAGCGAACACTTCGCTCAACCCGGGCACCTGATGCTGGCTCATGCCTGCCGTATGGGGCTTGAGGGCGTGATCTCAAAACGCTTTGACGCGCCCTACCGCAGCGGTCGAACAATGGACTGGATCAAGTCCAAATGCACCCAACGTCAGGAATTTGTAATCATCGGCTATCTGAGTTCGGCCACGTCTGGACGCGGATTGCGCTCGATCTTAGTGGCGTACTTTGACCACGGCAAACTCAAATACGGCGGACGCGTTGGCACTGGATTCTCAATTAAGGCCGGGGACGATATCAAAAGCAGGCTCGACAGGCTCAAGGTCATGACACCGCCAGTAAAAGGTGTGTTCAGTGAGGAAAAGAACGTAATTTGGGTGCGGCCAGAACTTGTCGCCGAAGTGGAATTCCGAGCGTGGACAGATGACGGTATTTTACGGCAGGCGTCCTTTAAGGGCTTGCGAGAAGACAAGGCAGTGAAAGATATCGTGAAAGAATTGCCGGTCACGCCCCCGGTCGATGACAAGCCGATGAAACAAAAAAAGGCCCGAATTCTGATCCCTAAGGCCACGACCAGTATAATACTCACCAATGAGGACAAGCTGCTGTGGCCAAAGGCCAACATCTCAAAAAGGGATCTTCTTGATTACTACGCATCTGTATGGCCGCGCATCGAGCCATTCGTCACCAACCGCCCCTTGAGTCTTCTGAGGGCGCCTGACGGGGTTGGAGGCCAGCAGTTTTTCCAAAAACACGCCTCACCCGGGATGCTGGCGGCAATTGGGACGATGCGCGATCCCGAAGACAAGCAAGAACTTCTCTTCATCCAAAACTTTGATGGCCTCGCGGCACTTGTGCAGTTGGGTGTCGTAGAGATCCATTTATGGGGCGCAACCATTGATGCGATCGAAACACCTGACCAAGTTGTGTTTGACCTGGACCCTGACGAAGGCGTGGAGGAAGAAACAATAAAGAATTCAGCCCTTGAGGTTCGAAATCACCTGAATGAGCTCGGACTTCCGGCGCTGCTCAAGACTTCTGGCGGAAAAGGGTATCATGTTGTGGTGCCGCTGAAATCGAAGGCAGGATGGGATGAAGTGAAAACATTTTCGCATGATTTTGCGTATGCCTTGGCCCAATCCTCACCTGATCGCTATACCGCAAAGCTTGCCAAGAAGGATCGAAAAGGGCGCATTTTCATTGACTATTTGCGAAATGGCAGAGGGTCCACAACAGTTGCTCCTTTG
>JANMEX010000236.1:0-6124 GCA_031377485.1 Phyllobacteriaceae bacterium | reverse complement strand
TACATGCTGTGGGATCTGGGCCTGAAGGTTGGACACGCGACTCGAAGCCTGGACGACTCAATTCGAATGGCGAAGTCCGACATAACGGTAAGGACGGCGGTGCTTGAGGCGCGTTTGATCCTTGGAGACGCCGGAGTCTTTAATACACTTATGACGCGGTTTGACCTTGAAGTTGTCAAGGGCACAGGCCCCGAATTCATTCAAGCCAAGCTAACTGAACGGGACCAGCGCCATTCACGTCAAGGTGAATCGCGCTATCTGGTTGAACCAAACATCAAGGAAAGCAAAGGCGGCCTGCGCGATTTGCAGACGCTGTTTTGGATTTCAAAATACTACTATCGCGTCCATACCGGTCAGGAACTTGTTGCCAAAGGGGTCTTCCAACAAGACGAATTCATCCGCTTCCAAAAAGCTGAAGATTTTCTCTGGGCCGTTCGCTGCCACATGCATTTCCAAACTGGAAAAGCCGAAGAACGGCTTTCGTTTGACATTCAGCGAGAGATTGCCCTGCGTCTTGGCTACCGTGAAACGCCCGGTATGTCGGCGGTAGAGCGCTTCATGAAGCACTATTTTCTTGTGGCGAAAGATGTCGGCGATTTGACCCGCATCCTTTGCTCGGCTCTTGAAGAGGTGCAAGCCAAAGATGTTCCAGGTCTGAACCGGATTTTCTCGAGTTTCTCGCGCCGCCGCAAGAAGATCCCTGGAACGCCGGACTTTGTCATAGAGCATCACCGCATCAACATTGCTGACGATCAGGCTTTCGTGCGTGATCCGGTTAATTTGATCCGACTGTTCCATTTGGTTGACCGGCTCGGTCTTGAATTTCATCCGGACGCAATGCGTGCTGTAACGCTTTCGCTGCGTTTGATTGGATCTGACGTGCGTAACGATCCTGAAGCCAACCGGTTGTTTGTTGAGATCATGTCATCTGAAAACAATGCCGAATTGTCATTGCGGCGGATGAACGAGGCCGGTGTGCTGGGACGCTTCGTGCCGGAGTTTGGCCGAATTGTCGCGATGATGCAGTTCAACATGTACCATCACTATACGGTGGATGAGCATCTTTTGCGTTGTATAGGCGTGCTGTCAGGCATCGAAAAAGGCACAATCGCAAAGGATCATCCGCTGGCAGCCACACTGCTGCCTTCGCTGAAATCAGAACGTAAACTTCTCTATATCGCACTGTTCATCCACGATATTGCCAAGGGCCAGCCACAAGACCATTCAATCGCCGGCGCCGTTATTGCGCGCAAGCTTTGTCCGCGTTTTGGCTTGTCATTGGGTGAGACAGAAACGGTCGCATGGTTGGTCGAAGAGCATTTGACAATGAGCATGGTCGCTCAGTCTCGTGATCTGAATGATCGCAAGACAATCCTCGATTTTGCCGAAAAGGTGCAAACCCTTGATCGTTTAAAGATGTTGCTGGTTCTGACAGTTTGCGACATTCGTGCAGTCGGCCCTGGTGTCTGGAACGGCTGGAAGGGACAATTGCTGCGAACGTTGTTTTACGAAACCGAATTGTTCCTCACAGGCGGTTTCTCGGAGCTGCCGCGCAAAGAACGAACGGACCACGCGCGCCTCACTTTAGCCAATGCTTTAAAGTCATGGAGCGAGGAGGAGCGGACCAAACTGGCAGGACTGCACTATCAGAATTATCTTCTTACCGTTTCTCTCGACGATCAGATTCGCCATGCCGAATTCATTCGCACGGCCGACCGTTCGGAGCGCAAGCTCGATACCATGGTCAAGACGCATGCGTTTGAAGGCATAACTGAAATCACAGTGCTCGCGCCGGACCATCCTCGTCTTTTGTCGATCATTGCAGGGGCTTGTGCTGCCGCAGGGGCGAACATTGTTGATGCGCAAATTTTCACAACGATGGATGGTCGCGCGCTTGATACGATCCTTATATCTCGTGAATTCGATATGGACGAAGATGAAACACGCCGTGCCAAATCTGTGAGTCGAATGATCGAAGATGGGCTTTCAGGCAAAGTTCGGGTGCCGGAAATGTTGGCCAAGCGGTCAAAGCCCCGTCGTGGATCACACACTTTCCGCATTGAGCCTCGCGTTGAGATTAACAACACGCTGTCGAACAAATTCACCGTTATTGAAATTGAGGGCTTGGATCGACCCGGCCTGCTGTCTGAAATCACTGCAAGCATTTCCGCGCTCAATCTCGACATTGCTTCAGCGCATGTCACGACGTTCGGCGAGAAAGTCATCGACGTGTTTTATGTCACAGATCTAACAGGTGCCAAGATCAACGCTCCCCAGCGGCAAAGTGTAATCACCAAGAAGTTGGTCGCGCTGTTTCAGTTGCCGCAGATTGTGGCAGCCTGAACGGAATGGAGAATGCTCAATGAGTCTCGTCAAGAAATTCGCGACGGTTGGCGGGTCGACACTCATCAGTCGCATGTTCGGGTTTGCACGCGAGACGCTGATGGCGACAGCGCTCGGCACGGGGCCGATGGCCGACGCGTTTTACGCCGCTTTTCGCTTTCCCAATCTGTTCCGCCGACTTTTTGCTGAAGGCGCGTTCAATGCCGCGTTCGTACCGCTGTTTGCCCGTGAGATCGAAGAGGGCGGCAAGGATGCGGCCAAGCGCTTCTCCGAGGAAGTTTTCGGCGTCTTGTTCACAGTGTTGATTTTGATCACTGTTGCGATGGAGTTGGTTATGCCGCTCATCGTCAGAACGATCATCGCGCCAGGCTTTGATACGGCAAGCGCAAAATATGAAGTGACGGTACGCCTAGCAATCATCATGTTTCCGTACCTGATGTGCATGTCGCTCACCGCAATGCTCTCTGGAATGTTGAATTCACTTCATCATTTTTTCGCCGCGGCGATTGCACCGGTATTTCTGAACGCCACGATGATTGCCGCGTTGGCATGGTCGATCTGGTACTCGTCAGCACCTGAGTTGACGGCAGAATATCTGTCTTGGGCAGTATTGATCGCTGGCATTTTGCAGATGGCAGTACTTTATGCAGGTGTACGCCACGCGGGCATGTCGATAGGTTTTCGACGTCCGCGCATGACGCCCAAAGTCAAGCGACTTCTGTTACTCGCGCTGCCTGCCGCTGTTACTGGCGGTATCACGCAGATCAACCAACTGATCGGTCAGATGATAGCCTCCGGCAAAGACGGGGCAATTGCCGCTCTGCAGTTTGCAGATCGCATTTACCAGTTGCCGCTCGGTGTTGTTGGCATTGCCGTTGGCGTGGTGTTGTTGCCGGAACTCTCCCGTGCATTGCGGGGAGGACAAGTGAAAGAAGCTTCCAATCTTCAAAATCGCTCATTGGAGTTTGTTCTTTTCCTGACATTGCCGGCGGCTGCTGCGATTTGGGTGCTGTCAGATGAGATGATCCGCGTCGTTTACGAGCATGGGGCCTTCACACCGGCCATGACATCAAATGTTGCCTCAACACTTGCCATTTACGGTCTTGGGCTTCCCGGTTTCGTTATGATCAAAGCGCTGAACCCCGGCTTCTTTGCTCGTGAGGATACCAAAACGCCCATGCGCTTTACCGGCATCTCTGTCGCGGTCAATCTTGCTTTGGCTATCAGCCTGTTCCCGTACTTCACCGAGCGCGGCATCGCCACAGCTGAGGTCGTGTCCGGTTGGACGACTGTGATATTGTTGTTCACGACACTCTTGCGGCGGGGTCATTGGGATTGGGAAAACGCATTCGGCTGGCGCATCGTGCGGATGGTGATAGCAGCTGCCGTAATGGCCGTTGCCGTCAACTATGCATCTTTTTCTGTCGCGCAGTGGCTTAGGCCTGAATCATCAATCTGGAATCAAGTAGCAGCGCTATTTGCGCTGATCATTTTTGCTATGCTTGTCTATTTTTCGACCGCATTTGCCATCGGCGGGGCAAGTCTTCGAATGATCACCGGCAATCTCAAACGTAAACCTGGCACGAAAGCGGAAACGCCGCCGCCTTCAGACGGGCTTGAATGAACGGCTTCGCTCGTCCATAAGCGCGTCTCTTTCACTCCAGCCCTCCACCAGCTGACGGAACCATCATGAGCCAGTTTACACCTCTCGTCTTTTCAGGCGTCCAGCCGACCGGCAATTTGCATCTTGGCAATTATCTCGGCGCCATTCGAAAATTTGTAGCGCTGCAAGAAACCAACAATTGCATCTACTGTGTCGTTGACCTGCACGCGATTACCGTTCCACAGGATCCAAAAGAGCTGTCGCGCTCGATCCGCGAAGTCACAGCCGCCTTCATTGCGTCCGGTATTGATCCCAAAAAACACATCGTCTTCAACCAGAGCCGCGTGCCGCAGCACGCTGAACTTGCCTGGATTTTCAACTGTATTGCCCGCATGGGCTGGTTGAACCGGATGACTCAATTCAAAGAGAAGGCCGGCAAGGATCGCGAAAACGCCTCGGTCGGATTGTTCGCCTATCCGACACTTATGGCTGCCGACATTTTGGTCTATCGCGGTACGCATGTGCCTGTAGGAGACGACCAAAAGCAGCACCTGGAACTGGCACGCGACATTGCTCAGAAGTTTAACAACGACTTTTCAGACCGCATTGCTGAACTTGGCCTTGGTGTCGAAATGGCGATGGGCGACAATACTGTTAACGGCTATTTCCCGCTGACTGAACCGATCATTGAGGGTCCGGCAACGCGCGTGATGTCATTGCGTGATGGCCAGAAAAAAATGTCAAAATCAGACCCGTCCGACCTGTCACGTATAAATTTGACCGACGACACGGATACGATTTCCAAGAAAATTCGCAAGGCCAAGACTGATACAGAGCCGTTGCCATCTGATGAAGGCGGGTTCGCGGCCCGACCCGAAGCGGACAATCTTGTTGGCATTTATGCCGCTCTTGCCGATATCAGCCGGGAGCAGGTAATCCGCGAATTTGGTGGTCAACAGTTCTCGCAATTCAAGCCGGTTTTGGCCGATCTTGCTGTTGCCAAACTTGCGCCAATTGCCTCAGAAATGCGCCGATTGGTCGCCGATCCTGCTTATATTGGCGCGGTGCTGCGCGATGGCGGCGAGCGGGCAGGGGCGATCGCTGAAAAGACTATGGGCGATGTGCGTGACATTCTTGGCATGCTGCGTTGATAAAATGCGTCAGGCTGACATCTTGCCCGCCGCACATTTGAATGGCAGATAGGCTTTATGGTTTCAAAACGACTGAGCCGGGAAACCGGACATCGCCGCAAGTTCCTCGCCATCGTCGACGAGACGCCGGAATGCGAACGTGCTGTGGCTTATGCATCACGGCGGGCAAAAACGACAGGCGGTACACTTGTATTGCTGTTCGTTGTTGAATCCGCAGATTTCCAGCAGTTCATGGGTGTGGGCAAGGTAATGCGCGCTGAGGCGATGCAACGTGCGGAGTTGGCGGTACAAAAACATGTCCAACGTCTTCGCGACCAGCATGAAATGGAGCCAGAGGTAGTAATATGCGAAGGCTCCGCCACCGATGAAATCCATAAATTGATCGAAGCCGATCAGGATATTGCGATTTTGGTGTTGGGTGCAGGCGGTTCCAAAGATGGCCCCGGCCCCCTCGTCCAAGCCGTCGCCGGGCGAGGGGCCGCATTTCCGATACCGGTCACCGTGGTACCGCACACGCTGACGGACGAAGACATCGAAGCTGTTGCATGAAAACCAACCCTGCCCGGTTCACCGCTTGAAGCTGCGGTCTAACAGGTCTATCTAGAGTGTATTCCAAACTGACCGCCTTGAACGGCAGGAGAGATGACATGTTTATCCAAACAGAAGCCACGCCGAACCCGGCGACATTAAAATTCCTGCCTGGCAAGATAGTAATTGCCGAGGGCACGGAGGACTTCCCGAACGCGGAAAATGCTGCCGAACGCTCACCGCTCGCAGCGAGGCTTTTTGAAATTCCGGGCGTTACCGGCGTTTTTTTCGGCCATGACTTTGTAACCGTCACCAAAGATGGCCCTGAATGGCAATATCTCAAGCCTGCGGTTCTGGGTACGATCATGGAGCATTTCATGGCCGGCCACCCGGTGATGGCTGCCAGCGCCATTGCGTCCAATGGCAATACGGACGGCGAGTTTTTTGACGAGTCGGACAAGGATATTGTTCTGACAATCAAGGAACTTTTGGAAAGCCG
>JANMEX010000231.1:0-1789 GCA_031377485.1 Phyllobacteriaceae bacterium | reverse complement strand
TTGTCGAGGAAGGCAACCTCACCGTCCAGATCGCAGCGCTGCGAAAGACATTGGCCACAGACACCGAAGGACGCGATTATATCATCACCGTGCCGCGTGAGGGGTACCGGCTGATCGGTGGCCATGTCGCGCCTCCGGTCCTGCGTCCCGCGCAAGTGCTGCCATCACTGGCCGTGTTGCCGTTCCAGACCCTTGGTGGCGATCCTGAACAGGATTATTTCGCCGATGGCATTGTTGAAGACATCATCACGGCGCTGAGCCGCTTCAAGAGCTTTGCAGTGATCGCCCGCAATTCAAGCTTTGCTTACAAAAACAAGGTAATGGATGTGCGCCAGGTGGCAAGCGAGCTTGGTGTTCGCTATGTGCTGGTAGGCAGCATCCGGCGTTCGGCGAACAGATTGCGCATAACCGCGCAGTTGATTGATGGCATGTCGGGCGCACAGCTCTGGGCGCGTAATTTTGACAGTCCGGCTGAAGCTGTTTTCGAAGTGCAGGACAATATCACCGCCAGCGTGGCAGCCTTCATAGAACCTAAAATTCAGCAGGCGGAAATCGATCGTTCTCGCCGCGAAAGACCGGAAAGTCTTGAGGCCTATGATCTTTATTTGCAGGCATCTCAGCTTCTAAACACCTACCGCGCCGACGATAACGCTCTCGCTATCAAACTGCTGGACAAGGCGATGGCTCTGGAGCCGGCCTCCGCTCCGGTGCTTGCGCAGGCGATCTATGCTTACGAGCACCGATCCACGATGGGCTGGCCGCCAGTTAGCGAGAATGATGGCGCTAAAGCCATGGAGCTTGTGCGCTATGCGCTTTCCGTGGCGCGCGACGACGCGCTGCTGCTGGTGCGCTGTGGCTTTGCCATTCAGGCCATCGAGCGCGATTTTGATCAGGGCTTGTTCCTCGTCACTCGCGCCGTCGAGATGAATCCCAACCATACGGAAGTGCTGTTTGTCGCGGGCGCGGTGCAAATCTGGTGTGGCAGTCTTGAAGAGGCGTTGCGCCTGTTCAAGCGCGTCATCGAGCTCAGTCCGGGTGATACCGTCAATGCCTACGCAGGTTTGGCCCATGTCAATCTTGCGCTCGGCCATTATCAGGAAGCCTTGGAATGGGCAGGCAGAGCTTACGCCGAAAATCCGAATTTTGACGTCGTTCACTGGTTGCTGATCGCCGCCAACGCTCAACTGGGGCGGATGGACGAAGCAAAGCGCTGGCTCAAGGCGCTTCAGGCATTAGTCCCCGGCATATCCATGGCAAGCCTCCAAAATGCCCACACCCAAAAAGAACCGGGCCGGATGGCGGCGATTTTTGACGGACTGCGCAAAGCGGGGATGCCGGAGCGACCAACCGAAACGCAAGTGCTGCCGTCCCTTGCCGTTCTGCCTTTCAAAAATCTTGGTGGAGATGTCGAACAGGATTATTTCGCCGATGGCATTGTTGAAGACATCATCACGGCGCTGAGCCGCTTCAAGAGCTTTGCAGTGATCGCCCGAAACTCGTCGTTCGTTTACAAGGGTCGCGCTGTCGATGTGCGCCAGGTGGCCAGGGAACTTGGCGTTCGTTATGTGTTGGAAGGCAGCGTGCGCAAGGCGGGAAACAAGCTTCGCATCAGTGCACAACTCGTGGACGGCACGGCCGGTGCGCATCTGTGGGCGCAGAATTTTGACGGTGCCGTTGAAGAAATTTTTGATGTGCAGGACCGCATTACTGAAAGCGTTGTTGCGCTCGTCGAGCCAAAAATCCAGCGGGCCGAAATCGAGCGCGCCCGCCGCGAGCGTCCGGAAAGCCT
>JANMEX010000207.1:0-18350 GCA_031377485.1 Phyllobacteriaceae bacterium | reverse complement strand
CTTGCGCAAGGCAGAAGCGCCAATACCGAATTTTGGCCGGGCGACTGGCATTTGATTTCCTGTCAATTGTTATGGATCTGTCGCGAAACGCGGGAGTGGCTGTTTGAACGAATTTTAGTGCCGAAGCGCGATTTGTAAACTGTTTCTGTCGGAAAGTTTGTCGCGAAGCGGCACCCGATGTATGGGTTGACAAAATAATTCACAAAACGGATGCAGCATGCGGACCGATACCGGCACGACCTTCAAGCTTGAAGACTATAAACCGACTGACTATGCCATTCCCGAAGTGAACCTGCTTTTCCGACTCGATGGCGCGAAAAGCCAAGTTATGGCTCGCATTGTGTTTGAACGCCGTGAAGGTGTTTCCGCAAACGCGCCATTAGAACTTGATGGTGATGGCCTGATCCTTTTGTCTGTTGCGATTAATGGCAAGGCATTGCGCTCAAACGAATATGAGGCGACACCGGACGGACTATTGTTGCGAAACTTGCCTGTCGATAAACGCTTTTCCATTGAAATCGGTACTGAAATAGACCCTGACACAAACAAGGCGCTGATGGGGCTATACCGATCCGGTAACATTTATTGCACACAGTGCGAGGCGGAAGGTTTTCGCCGTATAACTTATTTTCACGACCGTCCGGATATTTTGGCAGTTTATTCGGTACGCATTGAGGCAAAAAGGCTAGAAGCGCCGATTTTGTTGTCCAACGGCAATCCGATGAAATCCGGAGACTTGGTCGACGGTTGGCATTTTGCCGAATGGCACGACCCACACCCCAAGCCATCCTATTTATTTGCGCTTGTTGCCGGTGACCTTGGCATGATTTCCGACAGATTTATGACGATGTCTGGCCGTAAAGCTGATCTGCAAATATATGTGGAACACGGCAAAGAAAAGCGTGCCACTTACGCGATGGATGCACTCATTCGCTCGATGAAGTGGGATGAAGAGAAATTCGGGCGCGAGTACGATCTCGATCTTTTCATGATTGTGGCGGTCTCCTCTTTCAACATGGGGGCGATGGAGAACAAAGGCCTCAATGTTTTCAACGATAAATACGTTCTGGCAGACCAGGATACTGCAACCGACGTCGACTATGCAGGCATTGAAGCGGTTATTGCCCACGAATATTTTCACAATTGGACCGGCAACCGCATTACCTGTCGCGACTGGTTCCAGCTTTGCTTGAAGGAAGGCCTGACTGTTTTCCGCGACCACGAATTTTCTGCTGACATGCGCTCTCGCGCGGTAAAACGCATCGCTGAAGTGCGCGGACTGAAAGCAAATCAGTTTCCGGAAGACCAAGGTCCGTTGGCCCATCCAGTGCGTCCGCGAAAATACCGCGAGATCAATAATTTCTATACGTCCACTGTTTACGAAAAAGGCTCTGAAGTCGTTCGCATGATCCGCACAATAATCGGCGTGCAAGCATTCCGGACGGGCATGGACCTCTATTTCGACAGATATGACGGTCAAGCGGTCACCATCGAAGATTTCCTGATCTGCTTTGAAGAGGCTTCGGGCAAGGACCTGTCGCAATTTGCGCTGTGGTATCATCAAGCTGGCACGCCAACGCTGATGGTCACTGCTGATTGGAACAAGTCTGCGGCCACATTTACGCTGGACTTCGAGCAAGCAATGAAGGCAACCCCGGGCGAAACCCGCAAGAAACTCATGCATATTCCTGTGAAATTTGCGCTGCTTGGGCATAATGGCAAGGCAGCGGAGACCGGAAGAATAGAAGGTTCCGGCGTCGCGGGCGATGTCATCCATATTCGAAAGAAAAAACAGCGGATCGTGTTCCATGGCGTGCATGAACGACCCGTGCCGTCACTGCTGCGCGGCTTTTCAGCACCAGTTACATTGGCGTTTGAACAAAAGGCGGAGGATCGACTGTTTCTGGCGCAACATGATGATGATCTGTTTTCACGTTGGCAGGCACTCAATGTTGCTGCAAGTGACACATTGATTGCTGCGACGAACACTGTTCGCGGCAAAGGTGTCCCTAAATTTGATAGCAAACTCATCAATATTTTCGGGACCATCGCCAGCGATCCGCAGTTGGAGCCGGCGTTCAAGGCTCTTGCGCTTGCACTCCCGCTAGAGGGCGACATTGCTCGCGAGATCGGTCGCAACGTCGATCCGGACGCAATCCTTGCAGCGCGAAATGGATTGATTATCGAAATTGTCAAAGCGAATTCAGCAAAATTCGAAGCGGTAACGGCCTCTATCCAGACCAGCGACATATTTAGTCCAGACGCTGCCTCTGCCGGGAAGCGGGCGCTCAAGAATGTAATACTTGATTATCTGTGTGCGCACTCTGGTGATCCAGAACCGGCGCTCAAGGCTTTCAACAATGCGACTAACATGACCGACCGCTTTGCTGCGCTCGGAATATTGATGATGCGCTTTTCTACCACAACTCAGGCAATCACAGCTTTGGCAGCATTTGAAAACAAGTTCCAAGGTGATGGACTTGTGATGGACAAATGGTTCGCTGTCCAAGCGATGATTCCAGGCGACGGGACACTGAACCGAGTGATCCAACTCACCAAACACCACACGTTCTCATTCGATAATCCAAACCGGATGCGATCATTGATTGGAACTTTCGCCACTTCCAATCCGACCGGGTTCAACCGTATCGACGGTGCGGGGTACCGATTCTTTGCCGATTTCATTGTCGGCGTGGACAAGGCCAATCCACAAACTGCAGCGCGCATCTTGACGGCCATGCGGTCGTGGCGATCGCTTGAACCGGTCCGCAAAGAAAAGGCGCGTGAAGCGCTTGCTTTCATTGCCGCGGAGTCAAAATTATCCGCAGATGTCCGCGATATTGTTGAGCGGACGCTGGCCTGACAAATTGATGATAGAAGAAGTAACTTTATTTGAATGATCTATAGGATTTTAAGGTCATCAGGGCTGGACAAGCCGAATCAGCAGTGATTCATTGACTGCGATTCGGGTGTGCGGTGTGCCGGGTCTGTCATCAGTAAAATCAATGCTCGGGGGAGCCAACCATGGCTAAAGCAGACGCGCGTGGCGCGCCGGCAGGGAAGCTTTTTGCGCAAAAAAAACGCATAGCGCAGCTTCAACGTGACGGTTTGATTGGTCCAGCCCGGCTGTTGGCGGAGCCCGCTTACCAAAAATTCCTCGCTGCCGAACCATTCCTGCGCCGCGCAATTCCCGTTCTAACAATAGTTTTTCTGATTATCGTAGCAGCTGTACGCCTAGTAACACTCACCAATGAACGCGATGATTTAACCGTCCAGGCCCGCTCGAACGTCGCATTGACTGTCGCTCTGCTGGAAGCTCGGGCTGGCGCGCCTTCGACAACTGGTGACAGCACTGAAGTGCTGCAAATCGATGATTTCGGATATGGGGCAACTGATTATTCCACACTGCTACTCGTAGGAAAAGATCACCGGGTGATATCTGTGCGCGGCTCGGACACTACGTTGGCAGGTGCACAGCTTGATGAAGTCATGACTGATGGTCAGCCACTCTTGATGTTCGGTGAACGCGCCGGCGTCATGTCTGTCGTGATCGCTGGACGCGAATATTTGGCTGCGGCCAGAAATATTGGAAAAGATGGCGAAATCGTTGTCGTCTTGAAGGATGTGGATGGCGTTTTGGCAGATTGGAATAAGTCCGCCTCCATGAATGTGACACTCTTCGTGATCACATCCGGCCTATTGCTTGTAATTCTTTTTGCTTACTTCACGCAGGTTGCTCGGGCAAAAAATGCTGATCGGATTTACAGCGATACTCATTCCCGAATTGACCTTGCCCTGTCGCGCGGACGGTGCGGATTGTGGGATTGGGATATGGCGCGCGGCCGTCTCTATTGGTCACGATCGATGTATGAGTTGCTGGGTTATGAGCCGCGCGATGCGATCCTCTCTTTCGGCGAAGTTTCAGAAATCATGCACCCGGAAGACGGTGATCTTTACGCGCTTGCCAACAAGATCACGTCGAGGGAAATTTCACAAATTGACACGATGTTTCGCATGCGCCACGCAAATGGAAACTGGGTATTTCTGCGCGCACGAGCCGAAATTGTTGATCCAACCAAGAATGCAATTCACCTGATCGGCATTGCGGTGGACGTTACCGAACAACAGACCATGGCGCAAAATATGGAAGACGCCGACCGGCGTTTGCATGACGCAATCGAGTGCATATCCGAGAGCTTTGCTTTGTGGGACAAGGCAGGCAAGCTTCTTGTCTGCAATACGAAATTTCAGGAAATAACCGGTGCGACTGAAATCCTACTGAAGACCAATCCATCGCAAACAGAAATCGAGCGCATTCGTCCGTTCGTTACGCAAAAGCGCATGGCAAGCGAAAACGGTCCAGATGGTGCGCAAACCTTCGAACGCCTGTTGGCCGATGGCCGCTGGCTTCAAGTGAACGAACGGAAAATGAAGAACGGCGGGTTGGTTTCTATCGGTACCGACATCACACCGATCAAACAACATCAAGAACGCCTGACCGACAGTGAGCGCCGTTTGATGGCAACGATTCATGATCTTAGCCTTGCCCGCAAGGCAGAAGCAGAACGCACGCAAGAGGCATTGGAACTTAACGAAAAATACAGCGCGGAAAAAGAGCGGGCTGAAGCGGCAAACCTTGCCAAATCAGAATTCCTTGCAAACATGAGCCATGAATTGCGTACACCGCTCAATGCGATTATCGGTTTTTCGGATATAATGAAATCCGGAATGTTTGGCTCAATTGGCGATGCCCGGTATGCTGAATATGTTAAAGACATTCACCAAAGCGGCAATTATCTGCTGGGCGTCATTAACGACATTCTCGACATGTCAAAAATCGAAGCTGGCAGGTTCTCGCTTGATCTTGAGCCAGTTGATCTTTGCCCACTTATCACAGAGGCGGTTCGCGTTGTTGCAGTCATTGCAGAAGAGAAGCAGATTGAGCTTGTCACACAAATCAACGACTGCATGGCGGTAAATGCCGACCGGCGCGCGATCAAGCAAATCCTGTTGAACCTGTTGTCCAATGCAGTGAAATTCACCGGGCAAAAAGGGCGCATAACAGTGCGTGCGCGCAAGGCTGGCGGTGCTCTGGCATTAACCATCGAAGATACTGGCTGCGGCATTCCTCGTAAGGCATTGCGTAAACTTGGTCAGCCATTTGAACAGGTTCAAAACCAGTTGACCAAAAGCCATAATGGCTCTGGTCTCGGTCTCGCCATTTCGCGCTCGCTCACCGAACTGCATGGCGGAGCACTGAAGATTCGTTCCCGCGAAGGCGTCGGGACAATCGTTTCGGTACGCATACCCATGACCGACATGGAATTAGCGGCCTGATTAACAAGGCTGTTTCGGTTTACCGCCCTGAAAACTCAAACCCCGGAGATTGCTCTCCGGGGTCTTTTTGATCAGTTGTTATCGTCTGGGCCGTCCATCATGCCGCCCTTGTGGTGTTTTCCACCATGGCGCGGCATCTCTTCCTTGACGACTTTGCCGTCGTCATTTCGGTCCATCAAGGCGTAGATCTTCTTCTGTCCATTTTCGATTTCGGCAAGCGTGACACTGCCATCATTGTCCGTGTCAAAGCGTTTTATCATGCGCTTGGCCATGCGCTCAGCACGCATCTTTTCAATTGCTGCCGCCATTTCCTCAACGGTTACCTTGCCGTCCTTATTTACATCGGCAAGGACAAACCGGTCACCGGCCGCCTTTTTGAACTCATCGAATGTGATTTCACCGTTCTTGTCAGCATCGGCTAAATCCATTGAAGGCATGCCTGCGCCCATCATCCCGTCGTTGCCGCCGGCATGGCGTTTGCCCGCGATAGCGGCGCCAGTTACTGCTGCAGAGAGTGCGAGGAATGCAAGTGCCATTCCGGTTGTCTTTTTCATGTCAGTCTTCCTTTGCATCGACACCCCCGATGCGGGTGCACAAATCACATGGCCCATCATGTTATTTGCGCGTTTCACGAAAGATCAGGTTGAAGATCGTTCTCACCTGAGCTGCCGTGTTCTTTACATGCGCAGTCAGCGTCGCCCCATCAGGCATATCCACCGCGCGGCACATGATTTCCAAAAGCGTTTCATTCAATTCGTCTTCACCAAGATCATTGTTCAGACAAAGGCGAAGAATTTGTGTCTGCGTCGAAAAAAGGCGATGTGCAGAGACGAGTGTGTCGCGCTGTTCTATTGCAAGACGCGGATCATTCAGATGCGCCAGCATGATCTCTGTTGATGTCGAACGCGTACCATCAAAGCGGCCGGTCATAGATGCCGCTTGTGCAATAAACTCGAGGTCGATCAAGCCTCCAGGCATAAGCTTGAAATCAAAAAGACCTTTTTGCGGCTTTTCCGCCTCGATCAAAGCACGCATCTCTGCCACGTCTTGATCTACTTTTTGGAGATCGCGCGGTTTGGAAAGGACGATCTCAAGCGCTAATTCAACCTTCTCGGAAAATACCGGGTTGCCTGTAATCACACGCCCACGTGACATGGCCATGTGTTCCCAAGTCCAAGCCTCTTCTGCTTGATACTTTTCAAAGGCAGGCAATCGCGTCGCCACTGGTCCCTTGTTGCCAGAGGGCCGCAGACGTAAATCCAGCTCATAGAGTACGCCTTCAGCCGTCGGGGCGGACACAGCGGCTATCAACCGCTGTGTCAATCGGCTGAAATATTGTGACGGATATAGTGGCTTTTCGCCATCTGACTCGCCTGCGTCCTCAGGATGGTCATAGAGCAGAATAAGATCGATATCTGATCCGGCCGTCAATTCGCGACTTCCCAGCTTGCCAAGTCCAAGCAGTGCCACTTCACCACCATGGATCGAACCGTGCCGTCGGACAAACTCCAATTTGACCAAATCAAAGGTCCGCGCCAGCAAGAGGTCCGCAAGATTGGACAACGCATACCCTGCAGCTACAGGCGGCAATGCGCCTGTCAGCATGCGCACTCCAATCAGAAATTTTTGCTCGGACGCAAATATCCGCAACCGATCAAGTTTTTCCTCGTATCCGAACTGACCGTGCATGAAGGCTTCCAAACGATCGTCCAGATATTCAAGCGTGGGAATATCGCGATAGATCGCCGGGTCCAACAGCCCGTCAAATACGTGAGGCTTGCGGGTGATGATTTCGGAGAGCCGCGGCGCCGCACCCATGATGCGCACGAGCAATTCGAGCAACGCCGGGTTCGTATTCAAAAGCGAGAAAAGCTGGATGCCTGAAGGTAGACCTTGAAGAAATCCGTCAAAATGAAGCAGCGTTTCGTCCGGTCCCTTTGTCGAACCAAATGCCCGAAGCAGCGATGGCGTCAACTCTGTCAGACGCTCCCGTGCTTCAGCTGATTGCGTAGCTTTGTAGCGCCCATAATGCCAAGATCGGATAATGCGGCACATGTCGCTTGGGCGGGTGAAGCCGAGGGAAGTCAAGGTTTCTATCGTGCCGGGATCGTCGTTATCGCCAGTAAAAACAAGATTGCCCAATCCCGTCGAAAGCTCCGGGGCCGCTTCGAAGAGCGCTGCATAATGTCGCTCGACAGTCAGAAGCGCCGAACGCAGTCGCTCCGAGAATTCAGTGGTTGTCTTGAACCCGGACATCCGGGCGATACGCAACAAATCGTCTATATTGTCCGGAAGCGAATGGGTTTGTTCGTCAGCCACCATCTGAATCCGGTGTTCCACATCGCGCAGAAACCAGTATTCGCGTGTAAGTGATTCAGCGGCGGCTTTCTCTATCCAGCCTTTTTCTACCAGTTTCCACAGCATGGAAACCGTTTCTCGCCCACGCAATTCCGGCTCCCGCCCGCCAGCAATCAATTGCTGCGTCTGCACAAAAAACTCGATCTCGCGAATGCCACCACGCCCAAGTTTGACATTGTGCCCCAGTACGGCGACTTCACCGTGTCCTTTGTGGGCATGAATTTGCCGCTTTATGGAATGCACATCGGCAATGGCCGCATAGTCAAGGTATTTGCGCCAGATGAAGGGTGAGAGTTCCTTTAAGAATTTATTTCCTGCTTCCATGTCTCCGGCAATTGGCAACGCTTTGATCAACGCTGCTCGTTCCCAGTTCTGGCCTCTGCCCTCATAGTAATGCAGCGCAGCCTCAAGCGGAATTGCAAGTGGTGTCGAGCCTGGATCAGGTCGAAGGCGAAGGTCCGTGCGGAATACGTACCCATCTGCTGTACGATCTTGCATGATGCGGACAAGGCGACGGGTCAGACGTGAAAAAGTTTCCACGCCCTCGTGTATGTCAGTCAGGACACCTGCCCACGGATCAAACAGCACAATCATGTCGATGTCTGACGAATAGTTCAACTCGTTGGCGCCAAGCTTGCCCATACCGAGAAATATCCAGCCTGAACCTATTTCCGGTTCAAACTGGTTTTTGAGGGTCAATTTTCCGGAGCGCGCAGCATCACGCAGCAAATACCGGACCGCAGCCTGCGTGGCGCCAATGGCCAGACGGGAGACCCGGGAAGTCGTTTTCTCCGCGCCAAAAACACCGGCCAAATCGCACAGGGCAATCAGGAAATGCGCCTCTGACTTGGCGTGCCGGAGCGCTGCCATTAATGCCCCCTCGTGATCGATAGTCAGACCAAGCTGCGGCAGCGATTGTATTAGGGCTTCAATTCGGGACTCTGCTGTCTGGTCAAACAGCACGTCCAAAAACTCTGGATGTAGCAAAGCGACATCGCGCAAGAAAGGCGAGAGGTCAAAAACCGTGCCAAGGAAAGCTGACAAAGGCGAAGTACCCTTTGCAAGCAACTTCAGGCGTTCTAAACCCGCGTCGTTGGCTGCAATTGCCAGATCATCCAAATGGCGCTTGGCCAGTTTGGCGTCCAGCGGCAACAACGCTTTAGGCTCCACACCAAACCAATTGGCTTCAGCTTCGGCATGTGTTTCGACAACAGGCATTTTCAGCGTCCTGTATTGGAAAATATCAGAGACACTTTAAGGCCTTGACCGTCACTGCCAAGGTGCATTTCGCCTTTGTGCAACTTCATGACAGCCTTAGCCAACGATAGGCCCAGCCCAGAGCCTGGTGCACTACGGCTCTTCTCAAGTCGAACGAAACGTTCCGTCACCCGGTCCCGGTCCGCCTCCGGGATGCCGGGTCCATTGTCCGAAACGGAAATAACCGGCGTGCCGTTTTCTGTTCTCACTGAAACTATAATTGCCGGTTTCACTGCTGCGGCAGCATATTTGATCGAATTGTCTATTATGTTTGACAAGGTCTGACTGAGCAGTTCCCGATTGCCTTGAATTGTCAGCGGGCCTTTGGTTTCTAATATCAGGCTGGCGCCGGCCTCTTCAGCAAGCGGTTCATAAAGCTCGACCACATCCCCTGCAATTTCCGAGAGATCGAGCTTTTCAAGCCTTTCGCTGGAGTAGCCAGCCTCAAGACGGGAAATCATTAATATGGCGTTGAATGTGCGGATCAACTGATCCGATTGCCCGATCATGTCCGTCAACGCACTCTTGTAATCTGCCGTCGATTGACGAGAAGCAAGCGCTGCCTCGGCGCGATTGCGCAGTCGTGTCAGCGGTGTCTTGAGATCGTGTGCGATGTTGTCGGAAACCTGTTTGAGGCCCTCGTTCAGTTCCGAGATTTTGCCCAGCATCTGGTTGAGATTTTCAGACAGACGGTCAAACTCATCGCCTGAACCGGTAACAGGCAAACGTCCTGAAAGATCACCTGCCATGATGCGCTGGCTTGCAAGCGACACACCATCAATCCGTTTCAATGCATGGCGGCCGACAAAGTACCATATCAGCAAAGCGCCGAGCCCCATCATTGTCAGCGCCAAGGTCAGCGAGCGCTGCACAATTGCGCGAAAACGCTCCGGTTCCCCAAGATCACGACCAACTAGAATGCGCATTTCGTTAGGCAGTACAAACACATGCGCCAAAGCGTGATGTGTTGGTTCAACTGTGTCCCCGGAAAAGCGCAGATATTCAAACGGCTCTTTGGTCCAACCCTCCTTGCGCAAAATACTTCCGTCAATCTCGGCGACATTTCCTGCAAGAACTTGGCCAGCCTTGTCCGTGATCAGGTAAAGGTTTGCACCTGGCACCCGTGAACGGCGATCAATAGCCCGTACAAGTCCCGGCAAACCTGTGCGCGAATAGACTTGCGCCAAATCCTGCACTTCCTCAGAAACGGCAGCTTCAGTCTGCGTGCGCAAGATACTTGCGGCCTGTGCCGTCATGTAGAGAACCAGCGCCAGCGCGCAAACCGTGAACAGCAGCAGATAGAGTGCCGACAACCGTGCGGCTGTCGTTGAAATAATGGCGCGGAAGCGGCCCATCAGTTCTTGCCCGGGACCTTGAGCATATAGCCAGCGCCGCGCACCGTGTGCAGCAACGGAACGCCAAAGCCTTTCTCTATTTTTGAGCGGAGTCGTGAGACATGAACGTCAATCACGTTTGTCTGCGGATCGAAGTGATACTCCCAGACATTTTCCAAAAGCATGGTGCGCGTAACCACCTGCCCTGCATGGCGCATCAAATATTCCAGCAACCGGAATTCGCGTGGCTGAAGAACGATTTCCTGTCCGGCCCGTTTGGCCATATGGGAAAGGCGATCAAGTTCAAGATCGCCGACGCGGTAAATGGTCTCAACATCAACCGAGCCATTGCGGCGCTGCAAAACTTCAACACGCGCCAGCAATTCTGAAAATGCATAAGGCTTAGTCAAATAATCATCGCCGCCAGCGCGCAAGCCGGTCACCCTGTCATCCACTTCGCCGAGTGCAGACAAAATCAAAACCGGTGTGCGATGCCCCTTGGCGCGCAGACCCGCAACAACGGACAATCCATCTCTGCGGGGCAACATGCGGTCAACAACCAGGACGTCATAATTGCCGGTGTCGGCCAGCGTGAAGCCGGTTTCGCCATCCGCTGCGATATCTGCTGAATGGCCTGCCTCACCGAGCGCCTTTTCAAGGTACTGCGCGGAGTCACGATCATCTTCAATAACGAGAATCTTCATGGAAACCCTTATAGGGGCAATTTGCGTAGATACGCGAGAGGCGGCAGCGGGCGTATGGGCACCCGCTGCCAGTTTTTGCCGTCGGCCGAGGGGGTGGTTTGCGGCCTCAGGCAATTTCATCAACCTTTTGCGACTGGCAGTGCAACAAAGCGCGAACCGTTTTCACCATCGATCCGCAGTAGAACCGACTTGCGGCCTTTCGTTGCGGCGGCCTCGACAGCCTTGGTGATATCAACAGCCGATGCCACTTCCGTGTCGTTGACGGCAGCAATAATATCGCCTGCCGCCACACCGCGATCCGATGCCGCGCTGTCTGGATCAACGTCTGTCACTACAACGCCCTTGCCATTTTCATTGGGCGTCACCTTGAGGCCAAAACCACTAAGGTCCTGCGGAAGAGCCGAATCCGGGCCTTTTTTGTCAGGCGTAGCGGCAGCGGTTTCCGTCAGCTTTTCGATTGTTACGGACACTGTCTTTTCCGCGCCATTGCGCCAAACGACAACATCTGTTGCGGCACCCGGCTGAATGGCGGCAACTTTGCGTGCCAGATCTTTCGGATCTTCAACCGCATTTCCGCCGACTGTCATGACAACATCACCGACTTCAAGGCCCGCTTTCTTGGCAGGGCTGTTGTCCTGTACGTCGTTGACCATCGCTCCCTTGGCTACCTTCAACCCAAGTGAGTCTGCAATGTCGGCGCTGACTGGCTGTATTTGAACACCGAGCCAACCGCGCTTGATTGAACCGTCTTTCATCAGATCTGCAACAACCTGTTTGGCTGTTGTTGCCGGAATGGCGAATGCGATGCCGACATTGCCGCCAGATGGCGAAAAGATTGCCGTGTTCACACCGACCACTTCGCCATTCAGATTAAAGGTCGGCCCACCGGAATTGCCACGGTTCACAGCGGCGTCGATCTGCATGAAATCATCGTATGGGCCTGCACCAATATCGCGGCCAAGTGCCGAGACGATGCCTGCAGTCACTGTGCCGCCAAGCCCGAATGGATTGCCGACCGCCACGACCCAGTCGCCAACACGCGAAGCATGGTCAGCGGCAAAGGCAACGTAGGTAAACTTGCGCGTCGGCTCGACTTTCAAGACCGCCAGATCAGTCTTCTTGTCCTTGCCGATCAGCTTGGCGTCAATTTCCGTGCCGTCGTGCATAACAACCGTGAATTCAGCTCCATCATCAACCACATGATTATTGGTTACGATGTAGCCGTCTTCAGAGATGAAAAATCCTGATCCCTGAGACTGCTGACGCTCGCGGCGATGCGGGCGCATCCCGCCCTGCCCCTGATCGCCGTTTGGACCGCCAAACTCACGGAAAAAGCGCTTGAGCGGATGGTTGTCCGGCAACTGGTCGAACCCTTGGCTGCCCGGGCCAAACCCGCCTGGTTCGCCGTCATCTGCGACCGGCTGCAAATTTCCTTTTACCCGGACACTGACAACGGCGGGCGAGACTTTCTCGACAACATCCGCAAAGCCCGGCTGTGCAGGCGCTTCAATGCGAACAGCCTCGGCCAACGCCGCTGCGGGAAATCCGTTGCCGGTCAAACCAAGTGTTGTCGCAAACGCTGCTCCTGCGAGAAGTGCTACGGCCACCTTGCTGCGAAAACTAAACGAACTGGGGTTCATGGCTTGCTATCCTTGTTTCTTTGGAGCGCAATGCGGCTCCATGTGACAAGTGATAATAAAGTCCGGATTACAGGATCATTTCCGGCAGATGAATTGTTTGTAATGTTTGCCCGATTCTTGCCTTCATTGACCTTGGATTATTTTGGCGACCTGATCTTTCTCAGAATCCGTCAACTCAGGTAAGGGTTTGGAAATTTTGGATTTTCTGCTTCCAAAAAACAGTGCCGTGCCGCCCAAAAGCAGGACGAACGCAGGCAATCCCCAAAGCAGAAAAGTATTGGCCCCCACGCGCGGTTTGAGCAGAACAAACTCACCGTACCGAGCGACGAGGTAGTCAAACACCTGTTCGTCGGTATCGCCTGCCACCAACCGTTCGCGGACCAAAACCCGCAAGTCATGGGCAAGATCAGCATCAGAATCATCGATCGACTGGTTTTGGCAAACAAGGCACCGCAATCCACCGGAAATGCTGCGTGCCCTCTGCTCCAGAACCGGGTCTTTCAGTGTCTCGCTGGGGTTCCAGGCAGCGGCCGGAAACGCTGTGATCAGCAGGACTGCAAAAATGACTGCAAATCTTATCTGCCGAATTATTTTCATGCTGCGGCCATCGTGTCTTCGCGTCGTCTCGCGACCTTTGGCGCACCTATGCGCAAGCGCCGGTCGGTCAAGGACGTAATCGCACCAATAACCATGAAAACCGCGCCAAACCAGATCAGCGTCACCAGAGGTTTCCACCAGATGCGCACCACAGTCGAACCATCGTCGGATTTATCGCCAAGCGATACATAAACCTGGCTCATCCAATGGGTTTCAATTCCTGCTTCCGTCGTCGGCATACCACGCGCTACATATCGCCGTTTGGATGAAGTCAGCGTCGAGACATGTTCTCTGCTGCCGTCAGTGATGTGAAAAAAAGCGCGATCTTCAGTAAAGTTCGGACCTTCAAACGGCTTCATTCCGTCAAAAGTCAGCTCATAACCGGAAACGTCAACATGGTCGCCAGGCTTCATGGTCAACACGGTTTCCGTTCCAAACGTCGTCACCACAACAATGCCCAGCGCGGTAATGCCCATGCCAAAATGTCCGAAATACGTCCCGAACACAGACCGTGGCAACCCTCCAAGCCGCGCGATTCCAACGGCAAATGAATTCTTGCCAAACCCAGCTTTGCCAAACAAATCCACAAGACTTCCAGCGATGACCCATACGGCCAGGCCGATGCCGAGAGCGGCTAAAACTGGTGCACCGGTCGACAGGTAAATCATGGCCAGAGCAGCAATCAATGCGAGGGCAAAAGACCACATCAGCCGTTGCCCTACAGCCGCCAGATCGCCACGCTTCCACGCCAACATTGGGCCAAATGGAATTGCGAAAAGCAAAGGCACCATCAACGGGCCAAAGGTCAGATTGAAGAACGGTGCACCGACTGAGATTTTCTGTCCAGTCAATGATTCCAACAGCAGTGGATAGAGCGTCCCGATCAAGACGCTTGCCGCCGATGTCGTCAGAAACAGATTGTTGAATACCAGCGCGCCTTCACGCGATATCGGATGGAACAGGCCACCCTGTTCGATTTGGCCTGCCCGCAGGGCAAACAAAGTGAAAGCGCCGCCGACAAACAGGCACAAGATCACAAGGATGAACAGGCCCCGGCTCGGATCGGATGCGAAGGAATGCACAGAGGTCAGGACACCTGACCGGACGAGGAATGTCCCTAACAGCGAGAAAGAGAAAGTCACGATGGCAAGCAGCACAGTCCAGATTTTCAGCGCCCCGCGCTTTTCCATCACCACGGCCGAATGCAAAAGCGCCGTCCCGGTCAGCCATGGCATAAACGAGGCGTTTTCGACCGGATCCCAAAACCACCAACCTCCCCAGCCGAGTTCATAGTAAGCCCAGTATGAACCCATCGCGATGCCTGCAGTGAGAAACATCCACGCAGCAAGCGTCCAGGGCCGAACCCAACGCGCCCAAGCGGCATCAATGCGTCCATCGATCAGCGCTGCCATAGCAAAGGAAAAAGCCACCGAAAATCCGACGTACCCCAGATAGAGAAGCGGTGGATGGATTGCCAAACCGAAGTCCTGCAGCACTGGATTGAGGTCACGCCCTTCCATCGGCGCATTATCCAATCGGGCAAACGGGTTCGATGTCGCAAGAATAAACAGGAGGAAGGCGCTGGCGATTAAACCCTGAACTGCCAGTACATTCGCTTTAAGCCGCGCGGGAAGATTTGCTCCGAAAATGACGACCAATGCACTGAACAACGTCAGAATGAATGCCCAAAGCACCATTGAGCCTTCGTGATTGCCCCATACACCTGAAATTTTGAAAAGAAGTGGTATCTTGGTATGTGAATTCTCATACACATTTGCCACAGAGAAATCAGAGCTGACATGCGCATTGATCAATGAGGCAAATGCAATCGCGACAGCCGCAAAAGCAGTTAACGTAACATTCGAGTTGGCCTCGAACAGTTTTCCGTCATCTCCCCGTGCAGCAAGAAAACCGCTTAGTACCTGAGCGACCGAAAGGGCCAAAGCGAGCACCAAAGCAAAGTGGCCGAATTCAACGAACATGTTTCGCTTCCTTTTCGCCCGGGCTCAGTTGCCTTTCCAGACGCCTTTTTCTTTCAGGCTGTCAGCAACTTCCTTGGGCATGTAGTTTTCATCATGCTTGGCCAAAACCGTATCTGCAACAAACAAACCTTCGCTCGCCAAAGCACCTTCTGCCACAACTCCCTGCCCCTCACGAAACAAGTCCGGCAAAATTCCGGTATAGGTTACTTTGACGGTCTGGATCGTATCGGTCACGACAAAAGTCACATCTGTCCCCTGTCCGCGAACCACCGTACCTTTTTCGACCAAACCGCCCAATCGCAGCCGCGTACCAACGGCGACCTTCTGTTCGACTAAATCGGAGGGTGTGCGAAAAAACACAATTTCCTGCCGCAGCGCAAAAAGAACAAGGCCGGCTGCGGCGCCGAGAATTGCAAGGCCGCTGCCGATCACGGCGAGACGTTTTTGTTTTCTGGTCATGTTTGTTTTCCGCTCATGGCGTTTCCAAACCCATTTCCACAGCCATCGCTTTGACCTCTGACAAGGCAGCCTCATTTCCGCCCAGACCCGTCCGCGCCCGCGCCAGAGCGGCTTTTGCTGCATCTGGCTTGTTGAGCGTCGTGTAGGAACGGATCAGCCGCAGCCAGCCCTCTTTGTCAGCTGGATTGTCCACCAGTTTTGCGTCCAGTTTGGCGACCATGCCTTCAATCATTGCTGTCCTGTCCGCATCCGACATGCCCGCAGCACTTTCGACATCAGACTGTGACGGTCCGGGCTGCTGCGCAAGCGCGGGACTTTTCATCGCGTCGTCCAACTGCGCAATCGATTGCTCGACGATGCCGCGCCATGGCGCATCCTTTGGCGCGGCCGCCAATATTGCGTCAAACGCAGTTCTGGCCTCCGGATATTTGCCTTTTTGCGCAAGTTCCGTTGCCAGATAAATCTTCGGCTGCGGATCGTTCGGTGCAAGGTCACTCGCGCGCTTGAACGCTGCCGCAGCATCGGGCCCGATTGTCCCGCCGTTCACTCCGGCGAGAGCCTCTCCAAGGCCAACCTCGCCCTTGACCGATGGACCGATGAGTTCCAGCGTTTTGCGGTAAGCCAATGCGGCTTTGTCATACTGGCCTGTGCGCAAATAGACCGGCGCGATTACCGCCCATCCTTGTCCATCATTCGGGTTTTCAGTCAGATGAAGCTCGGTCTTGGCAATCAACACTTCAATCGAGGAATTGCCCGCAGGCTGTTCAAGCCTCGCTGCAAACGGCTGGTCCGGCATTTGCGGTGAACCTGACATGCTGTAGGCAGCCCACGTCGCAACAGGCACAATCAATGCAATGCCAATTGCAGTCAATTTCCCGAGCCGGTAATCAGCTGTTCCCTGCTTGGCACCCAAATTGGCGCTCAGCTTCAAAATGCGCCGCGAGACTTCTGTCCGCGCTGCATTCGCGTCGTCCCTGCTTATGAGTCCGCGCGCCTCGTCATCAACGATTTCACGCAATTGGTCCTTGTAGACCTCAAGATCATTCGTGCCAGCCGGATTGATCTCAACAACATTTTTCACGCGCATGAATGGCAGCAGCACGGCCAGAACAGCTATAAATGTGAAAAGAGCGCAGACGATCCAGAAAATCATGTGCGCTAGATAATGGCTTTCAGCTCAGCGGGCAATGCGTTTGCAATGACAGATGGCTTGCCAATTGGTCGCGGTCATTCGAGCAGTGTCCACGAGCCGTCGCTGTTGCGGCAAGCTGTGCCCCGCCCGTTGGCGACAGCGCCAGACATTGTCACTTCGTGGCTGTATTGTCGGCAATCCTGCGATCCAACACGATAGGGCTGGGCTGCAACAACCTTGCCGCTTGCCGCACCGCTCTTGCCTGACCAGGTTACCAACTCGCCGCCGGAACTGTATTCGAGCGCCTTGTATTCTGCCTCAAAACCGGCTTTCCGGTCCGCCTTGTCAAGTGCCACGCCCAGCTTGCCACCGATGAGCCCGCCACCGGTTATGCCAAGATTTGCCACCCCACTGCCAGCGCCGACACTCGGCTTCGGTGACACGCTTGAGCCAAATCCTGTGGTCTGGCAACCGGCTAACAAAAGCGGCAGAACAATCAGCAAAATCTTCGGTTTCATATTCGTCCCGGCACATAAAAAATGCATTTCATTTTCATCCCTAGCGACAGTTTGTGTTTGAGACAAACCCTGAACTCCAATTGCCTATCATATGGCCCGTGGCAATCTCATCGTCACATCCAATCCGCCAAGATCGCTGCGGCCAAGCTTCAGTTCTCCGCCATATTCGCGAACCGTATCCGACACGATCGAAAGCCCGAGCCCTGTTCCCGGCTTGGTTTCATCCAGTCGGCGGCCACGCTTGAGTGCTTCCGCCATCTGATCATCCCCCAAACCAGGACCATCATCAGCTATGGACACCGAGAAGGTAGAATTTGAAGGCTCAATCGCAATTCGAACCCGCTTCTTGCCCCATTTCGCGGCATTTTCGAGAAGATTACCGAGTATTTCCTCAAAATCTTCAGATTCACCGGCAAACATCACGTCTGCCCCGTGGCCTTCCAACACAAATATCTTGTCCGGATTCAACTTGCGCATCACCCGTAACATCCGTTCAATCACGGGCAAGACAGGCGCACGAAACACCACGCTGTCACGCTGTGCGGCAACGCGGGCGCGCTGGAGATAGTGCTGTATCTGTGTTTGCATCGCCTGCGCCTGCTCGCCGACCAACTTGCCAGGCCGTCCGCCAAGATCGCGGCCTTCGTTTATGATTACCGAAAGTGGCGTCTTCAGTGAATGCGCCAAATTGCCGACCTGCGTGCGTGAGCGTTCAACAATGCGCCGGTTGTTGTCGATTAGTGCATTCATTTCATTGGCCAGTGGCTCGATTTCTTGCGGAAACTTGCCGTCCAGACGGTGTGCCTTGCCTTCCCGCACGGCCGCCAATGCTTCCCGCGCCCGTTTCAACGGATGAAGCCCGGCCAAGATCGCCATTGCATTGACTGCAATCGACCCAATCCCGAACAGGCTCAGATACAAATACAGCGACTTTGAAAATTCGCTGATTTCCGCTTCGAATTCATTGTGGTTACCCATCACCCGAAAGCGCGCAACCTGATCTTCTGTCCCCAGCGAAACTTCGGTTTCGTA
>JANMEX010000176.1:0-4091 GCA_031377485.1 Phyllobacteriaceae bacterium | reverse complement strand
CGCCATCGCAGCCTCGTTGCCGAGCGCACCGGTGGCATTGTTGGAGGAGGCTGCGGTGCGAGCTTTGGCATGGGCAGTGCGCAGGCTGAGGTATTTCGCGCCATCCATCCGAACGCTGGCCAGAACTTCGCCGGAAGCATCGACCACGATTATGCATTGCGGAACGCCCATGGCGCTGGCTTTTGCAATGCCAGCGTGGATCATTGCCAGTGCGCCTTCATGGGTCAGCTTGATGGCCTCTATGGTGTAGTTGCTCATGTGCTTTCTCTTTCAATGACGCGAATGTTGGTCAGCACCAGTTCGTTGCGACTGGGGTGCTCAGGATTTTGAATCGTGTTGATCAATTTGCGGGCCGCAAGACGGCCGATTTCGTAGCATTCGATGTCAACCGAGGTGATGCGCGGGTGGCAGCAGGCGGCGATCTCGTAATTGCCGAAACCGGCAATGGCGATGTCTTTCGGTATTTTAAGTCCGCGCCTTTGGCACTCCATCAAAGCGCCAAAGGCCGAAAGATCGGAGACGCAGATTGCAACTTCGGTATCCGGCCACTGTGACAGGACGCTTCCCATCGCTTGCGCGCCCTGTTCCATTGAAATGGGTGGAACGCCAAAGGAAACGACGCGGCCTTCTGGCAAACCAAGTTCAGCGATAGCGGATTGAAAGCCCGCGCGGCGCTGGTTGCCGCGCGTATCGCGCTCTGTGGTGCCGCCGATGTAGGCAAATTTGCGGTAGCCCTTGGTGGCGAGGGTTTTGACCAAGAGCGACATGGCATCAGCATTGGAGAAACCGACCACCTGATCAATCGGTTTTGCAGGCAGGTCCCAAGTTTCGACGACCGGAATTCCGGCATTTTCGAGCATCCGGCGGGAGCGATCGGTATGGATGCCGCCGGTCAGGATGATGCCTTCCGGGCGGCGGCGCAGCATGGCCTCGATCTGGCTTTCCTCGCGCTCGGCAGAATAGTCATTGTAGGCAAGGAGTAATTGCAAGCCGGTTTTTTCCAGCTCGTCCGTGATGCCACGGGCTGTATCGGAAAAGTTGGAGTTGTTGATCGAGGGAACGATGGCCGCAACAAAACCGGTACGCTTTGACGACAGGCTTCCGGCGGAGAGATCCAGAACATAGCCTAGTTCATCTATGGCCTTGAAAATGCGCTCGCGAGTGACTTGGGAAACCAGATCGGAGTTTTTCAGAGCCCGCGAAACCGACATGGATGAAACCCCCGCATGGCGGGCGACATCGGCCATGGTCGGCATTTGGCCATCTGGATTGCGTGGCTGGTCTGGTTTGTTCATCTGCGGTTACGGCTGCCCATTTTCGGTTCATGTTAGCGATACCAGTTGCCATGCTCAAGTGCGCAAACGCATTTCGAATCTTGCGCGAGCATCTTGTCGAATCCTGCGCGAACGCCCTGTCGAATCCTGCGCGAACAGCTTGCAGCCTGCAGGACGCATGGTAATGATATCGCTAACATGAATGGCCACTTTCAAGCGGCACAAGGACGGGGATTTTTCCAGATGTTCGGCGATGTGGAAGGCGCAGGGTTTGAGGTTCTGGACGAGCGGTTTAGCAGCTGTTTCGTCGGGCATGTCGCGGTGGAACGGTTATGGACCGGTGCGCGCTGGCTTGAGGGCCCGGCATGGTTTGGCGCGGGGCGCTATCTGGTGTTTTCAGACATTCCCAATAACCGGCTGATGCGCTTTGACGAGACGGATGCTTCGGTCTCGGCATTTCGCGCACCGTCGAACAATTGCAACGGCAACACGGTGGACAATGAGGGGCGGCTGGTGACGTGCGAGCATCTCACCCGCCGGGTGACGCGCACCGAACATGACGGTTCGATCACGGTGATTGCCGACAGTTACAAGGGCAAGCGGCTGAACTCGCCGAATGATGTTGTGGTGCGCCGCGACGGGACGATATGGTTTACCGACCCGAGCTACGGCATCATGACGGACTATGAGGGCGACCGGGCCAAGATGGAGCAGGATGGCTGTCATGTCTATTGTGCAGATCCGGCGAGCGGCGCGATCACGCGGGTTACAGATGACTTTGACAAGCCGAACGGGCTGGCGTTTTCGCCGGACGAAAAGACGCTTTATATCGCTGACAGCGGAGCGCCGAAACACATGCGCAAATTTGCCGTGAATGGCACGAAGCTGACGGATCAGGGCGTGTTTGCCACCTGTACCGCGGGTTTGTTTGACGGCTTCCGTCTGGATACAAACGGTCATGTCTGGTCGAGCGCAGCAGATGGCGTGCATTGCCTGGACCCGGGCGGAACGCTGATCGGCAAGATCAAGATTCCCGAACTTGTGTCAAATGTCTGCTTTGGCGGACCAAAGCGCAACCGGCTATTCATTACGGCGCGGACATCGCTTTATTCGGTGTTTGTCGTCGCCAACGGAGCAACGGCAGGATGAGCACGGAGCCGTTGAAAATCGCGTTTCTTGGCATAGGTCTGATGGGCTTTCCGATGGCCAGAAATCTGCTGCAGGACGGGTTTTATGTGACCGCCTGGAACCGCTCGCCGGACAAGGCCAAGGCGCTGGAACCATTTGGCGGCAAGGCCTGTCTTGAAGCGGGCGAAGCCGTACGGGATGCGGATGTGGTGATCACCATGCTGTCGGACGGACCGGCGGTGGCGGACATGTTGTTTGCGCAAGGCTTGGCGGCGGAGATGCGGCGCGGGGCGGTGTTCATCGACATGAGCTCGATCAAGCCGGACGAGGCGCGGGCACACGCGCTGCAGCTGGCGCCGCTTGATATTGCCGCGCTGGACGCACCGGTTTCCGGCGGAACCAAGGGCGCAGACCTTGCCACGCTGGCGATCATGGCCGGCGGCGATGCGGCGGCATTTGCCAAGGTGGAGCCGGTGCTCAAGTCCATGGGACACCCCACCCATGTCGGGCCATCCGGCTGCGGACAGATTGCCAAGCTTGCCAATCAGGGCATCGTCGCGGTGACCATCGGCGCGGTGGCGGAGGCCATTTTGCTGGCCGAAAAGGCCGGTCTTGCCAAAGGCGCGCTGCGGGAGGCTTTGGCTGGGGGATTTGCCGACTCGGTGATTTTCCAACAGCATGGCGGGCGCATGGAGGAGCGGAATTTCATGCCGGGCGGCCCATCGGTTTACCAGCTCAAGGACCTAAACAATTTGCTTGGCGCGGGCGAGGCTCTCGGGCTGACGCTGCCGCTGGCGACGGTTTTGCGTGACCGGTTCGCGTTGCTGGTCCATGAGATGGATGGCGCGATGCTTGACTATTCGGCGCTTTTTCTGGAACTCAGTGCAAGGCAAAAATAGGCTACACGGCGCCAAACAACCTGCCGTTTCTCGATTTTTCACATGTACGGAACAACGGCGGATGTGAGACATGTGCAACAATTTCGCCCACCGCGCGTTTGCGAATTGAGGACTGCAAAAAAGCCGGATTTGTTTGACGGAGTCATCATGCTTGAAACTGATGCCGAAGTAGCCGACCTCAAGAAATTTGGCACGGTTTACCGCAACAGTCCGCCAACTTGCGGCCCTGCCAACTTGACGGCGTTGCCCTATTTTCTCTGGAACAGCAGGGGTCAAGGATCGTAGCCGGTCTGGATTCCTGGAAATCAAATCATGCCAATCAACAATTTGGAGCACATCATGCAATATCGCCGTTTGGGAAAATCAGGACTGCAGGTCAGCGAATTTTCGCTTGGCTCATGGGTGACATTCAGCAAGCAAGTGCATGAATCGGATGCACTGAAGCTGATGACGACGGCCTATGAGGCCGGCATCAATTTCTTCGACAATGCCGAAGGGTATGAGGCGGGGCAATCCGAATTTTTAATGGGCAAGGCGCTGAAGAAGCTCAACTGGACCCGCGACAGCTATGCGGTATCCAGCAAGGTGTTTTGGGGCGGTTCCAAACCGACGCAGCGCGGCCTGTCACGCAAGCATGTAACTGACGCCTGCCACGCTGCGCTGAAGCGTTTGCAAGTGGATTATCTTGATCTCTATTTCTGCCATCGCCCCGACATCGACACGCCAATCGAGGAAACGGTGCGAGCGATGCATGATCTGGTTGCTCAAGGCAAGGTACTCTACTGGGGCA
>JANMEX010000173.1:0-4273 GCA_031377485.1 Phyllobacteriaceae bacterium | reverse complement strand
GCTGAAGGTCGTGCCGGCGGGCAGATCGACGTTGATAACCGTGCGGTTGAACGGGGTGAGGCCGAGCGGTTCTGCGCCGAGCAAAGCTGCTGTTTCGTCGGCCCAAGCTCCAGAGGCGATGACAACTGACTGTGCACTGAAAGTGCCTGCGGCAGTTTCCAAATTCCAAAGGCCGTGGGTGCGGGTTGCCGATATCAATCCAGCCTTGCGATGGGCAATTGCGCCAGCGCGCTTTGCAGAGCGCTGATAGGCTTGGAACAGGCTTTCAACCTCGATGTCCCAGCAGTCCGGATCGTGGAATACGGATGTGAAAAATTCAGGGTTCAGGATTGGCGCGCGTGTCAGTGCCTCATCAAGTGTCAGGCGGGTGAGGCGGTCCGTGTTGCGCGATTCTGTTTCGAACATTTCATCGAGACGATTGCGCTTTTCTTCAGAAGCGATCAGCAGCATTTCGCGCCGGTTGAGCAGCGGTGTTTCACTGAAACCGGACGGAGGTGCATTCAGCAGCTGGAAGGAAAGCGCGGCCAATTTGCCGACCAATGGCGTGTGAAAACGGAATGAGAACTCGGCTGCCGAGCGGCCTGTGGCGTGGTAACCGAAGGCATCTTCGCGTTCGAGGATGAGCACACGTTTATGCGGTGCCAGAAAGTGCGCCAACGAGAAGCCGGCAATGCCCCCGCCGATAATGGCCACATCAAACGTTTCGGACACTGAAATCCCCACGCAAACCTTTACCAAAAAGAATGCCGCCCGGATGGTTTGCATCCGGACGGCTGATGACCCGATGTGATCTTATTTCATGTTGTAGATGTCGATGGTGAAGTATTTTTCGTTGATTTTTTTGTAGGTGCCATCGGCAACAATTTCGTCGAGCGCCTTGTTGAACGCTTCGCGCAACGTGTCATCTTCCTGACGAAGGGCAATGCCTGCGCCTTGACCTGCAAACTTCGGATCAAGCACCGGTGCGCCTACCAGTTCGCAACAAGCGCCGTCCTTGCCCTGTGCGATCCAATCGAGCATCGGGAACAGGTCAGAGACGCCAAGATCAATACGTCCGCTGACCAGATCAAGGTTGACCTCATCCTGCGTCGGGTAAGCCTTGAGTTCAACATCCGGGAATGCGGCGGTGATGAAATCTGCCTGGGTAGTGCCGGCCTGTGCGCCGACAGTCTTGCCCTTTAGGGTTTCGGCAGTGACTTCGGTGATGCCGGAACCTTTCTTGCCAACGAAGGTAAGCGCCGATTTGTAATAGGGATTTGTGAAATCAACCTGTTTCTTGCGGTCGTCAGTGATCGACATGGAAGCGATGATCGCGTCGTATTTCTTGGCGACGAGGCCTGGAATAATGCCGTCCCAATCTTGCGTGACGATCTCGCACTCGGCTTTCATTTTTTCACAAAGCGCATTGGCGATATCGACGTCAAAGCCGACGACCTTTCCGTCCGCGGTGACCGAGTTGAACGGAGGGTAGGCGCCTTCGGTGCCGATCTTGATCTTGTCGGCGGCAAATGCGCCGGTTGCTGCGCTCAGGAAAAGTGCGGCGACTGCGAGTTTCAGTACGGTCTTCATGTTTGTTCCCTTGGTTGGTTCCGGTTCGTCCGGTTGGCGTCAAGTTATCAAACGGCAAAGCGTTAGCGCAAGGCAACAATAGTCATGCCCTTGCCGGATTGCGGCATGCAAACTGCCAATCCATGCTGCAAATTGTCAGAGTGCGCTTTCAGGGCCGACCAAATGCTGAAGGCTCGCCGGATCTGCTCCCTCAATCCAGGCAAGCACGGACTTTGCCAAATCCCGACCCGCGATACGGAAATCTTCGCGGATAGTGAGGATTTCAGGCTTGTACCAACCAATAAAGGAGGAGCTTTGTTTGGTGACAATGTCGATATCGCGCCCAATTTTCAGGCCCGCCTCTTCCAACCCGCCGACAAGACCAAGGGCACTCATCGCAGACGAGCAGACAATTCCATCCGGTCGGTCTGACGCCATCCCGATTTCGCGTCCGCTGCGCCGGATTTCATCCGCCGGGGCGTCAAGGTTCAGCGCACTCAAAGGGAAGATTTCCAGTTTGAAATCACGCATGGCGCGCTCAAAGCCGCGCGCGGTGTGGCGGGCGTAGAGAAGTTGTGGCGGCGGGCCGGAAAGGGCAATGCGCTTGCGCCCGCGACCGGCCAACAGTTTTACAGCGTTGTAAGCATAGGATTCATTGTCATAGTCATGCCAGGGATGGACCACCCCCATGTCTGTGCGCCCATGCGTGGCGAACGGCAAATTATGTTCCAGGAGATAACTCACGCGCGGGTCGCGCGGTTCGGTGCGCGAAATGATGACGCCATCGGCAGACTGGGTCTCAACTATATAGCGCACCGGTTCCATCGGATCCGAAAGTGAATAGGGCGTGATCACAAGATGGTAGGGTGTGTCTGCCAACGCCTCGGTGATGCCATAGACCATTTCAGAAACCAGCCCCATCGCGCCTTCCTCGGTGTTGAGGATAAGGCTGATGACATTTGTCTTTCCAGTGCGCAGGCGCACGCCCGCACGGTTTGGTCTGTAGCCAACCTGTTTGGCAATCTGGCGAACCCGTTCCTTGGTTTCCTCGCCGATTTCCGGGCCGTTCTTAAGGGCGCGCGAAACGGTCGTCACGCCAAGTCCAGTCAGAAAGGCAATCGTCTTTAGCGTCGGTCGCTCGTCACCCGGTTCTGTTTCAGTCTTCATTTCATGCCATGCTCCGCGTGCGCAAACCCGACGCCCCTTCGTCCCTGAGTTCGCGCAAAAGTGCATATGAGCATATCTTCCGCAACAAACAAGCCTCCAATTCTGTAACGTTACAGAACGCAATTTTTTGTGCGCTGCGGCAACAAAACCCTGAATTTGATCTATCCACAGGAACGTTCCTATTTATTTTTCATGACGTCAAAAAATTCCTCATGACTGCAATAATATTGTTATTATTCAATAACTTAATCCATTCAATATTCGTCACTTGATAGTATTTTGCTACCTTTTTGCGTTCCTAAGTGACCCAAATCTGCGATATCGCATTGCAGCATTTTTTCGAGTCACAAAAAAAGTTTTTCTGAAACGTTGCAGAGTCGTTTTTTTTCGCCTAGGCTTTTGGAGATAACGTTTTGCAAGGGAGGATCCGTGATGCGTTATAAGTCTATTCTTGCTGCTGTTGCAGCAACTTTGTCCATGTCTGTGTCGTCGACATTTGCGACTGATCTTGAAGTCACCCATTGGTGGACTTCAGGCGGTGAAGCTGCAGCTGTTGCCGAATTTGCCAAGGCTGTAGATGCCTCTGGCGATCATTGGGTTGACGGCGCCATCGCCGGTTCCGGTGATACTGCACGTCCAATCATCATCTCGCGCATTCTTGGCGGCAACCCGATGGGTGCTACCCAGTTGAACCCGGGCAAGGATGCTGACGACCTTATCGCTGCCGGTCTGATGGAAGACATTACCGATGTCGCAACGGCTGGCGATTGGGCCAATATTCTGCGCCCGAAGTCACAGCTCGATTCTTGCACAAAGGACGGCAAAGTCTATTGCGTTCCGGTGAACCTGCACTCCGCTCAGTGGATGTGGACCAACCGCAAGGTATTTGAAGACGCTGGCATCGCTCCGCCGAAGGATTGGAACGAACTGGTCGCCGCCGCTCCAAAGCTTCAGGAAAAGGGCATTCAGCCGCTTTCCCTTGCCCAGGGTTGGCCGGTTGGTCTTTTGGTCAATGACGTTCTCGTCGCGCTTGCCGGCGTTGACAACTTCGTCAAGGTTTACAAGGACCGCGATTTGGCGCTGGCCGCCGGTCCGGAATTCACCAAAGTGTTTGATGCTCTTGCTGCCGTTCGCCAGTTCGTGCCCGCAGACAAGATGGTCCCACAGTGGAACGAAGCCGTTGGCCTCGTCATTCAGGGCAAGGCCGCTGCCAACATCATGGGCGATTGGGCCGGTGGTGAATTTGCTGTTGCCAACCTGGTTGCCGGCAAAGATTACGACTGTCTCCCGGGCCTCGGCCTGACACCGGTTCTGAACACCGGCGGCGACGTGTTCTACTTCCCGAAGAACAAGGACCCGAAGGTTAC
Organism: Phyllobacteriaceae bacterium; assembly: GCA_031377485.1. Classification (GTDB taxonomy): domain Bacteria; phylum Pseudomonadota; class Alphaproteobacteria; order Rhizobiales; family Rhizobiaceae; genus JANMEX01. The sequence continues at coordinate 191 of JANMEX010000173.1, read as the reverse complement.
GGAAGCCCAGAAGAAGATGGCCGCGACCTTGGTGACCAAGGAAGTCCAGGTTGCGTTCAACCTCAAGAAGGGCTCGCTGCCGATGCGCGCTGACGTCGATCTTTCTGCAGCCAATGACTGCATGAAGAAGGGTCTGGAGATTCTCGACAAATCAACTGCCGTGTTCCCGAACGACGTGCAGATGATTGACC
>JANMEX010000022.1:0-29666 GCA_031377485.1 Phyllobacteriaceae bacterium | reverse complement strand
CGAGAGTGTCGTTGCATCCGTGAACATCATCAGTTCAGGTTTTGCAAACAGGGCCAGTGCGGCCTTCTTTTCATCCAGAATTTCCGTGGTTTCGATGACCACGGTATCTGCCGCATCATAAACCTTTTGTGCTTCCGGCGTCAGGTTGATGACGCGTGGATCGGTCATGTGCATTGTTCCGAATAGATATGAAGGCTTCAGTCCGGCTTTTTCAATCTTCCAAAGCCGGGCCTCTCCGTTTGGCGTTTTTGCAGCTTCGGCTTCGATCTCTTTCAGCTTTTCTGCAGAAAGGCCCGGCAACATGTCATGCCCGGCACAGGCGATTTCGGCGGCTCTTGCCTCACCTGCGCTTGCATCGCCTGCCTTTGCCTCACTTGCGGCCATAAATGCGATTGCAAGAAAGCTTGCAAAAAACAAGGCATTTGCGGCGGCAACAATTTTCAGGATTGTTTCCGGTGTTCGGGCGGCACGGAAGAGAATGGACGCTATGATCATAGGATGAGCCTAGCGCGTAATTGCAGCCAAACCGTTAAAACGGAACGGCAAATGCACGGCGTCCTGACCTCGGGTATCAGGCTCTTGTTTATCAGGCTCTTGGATGGGCCGAAGCCCAGGCCCCGAGCAGCCTTGCCGTGTCAACACCAGTATAGACCTGCGTGGTGGAAAGGCTGGCATGACCAAGCAATTCCTGAATGGAGCGCAGATCGCCACCGCCTGCCAAAAGATGAGTGGCGAAAGAATGGCGCAACGCGTGCGGGGTTGCCGAGTCTGGCAAGCCGAGTGCGCTGCGCAGACGCACCATTTCCTTTTGGATGATTGCGGCTAATAGCGGCCCGCCGCGCGCGCCGCGAAACATCGGTTGGTCCGGTTCGAGGTGCATCGGGCAGATTGCCTGATATTTGGCCACAGCCTCATGCACTGCGGTGAGCAACGGCACCATCCGTTCCTTGCCGCCCTTGCCGGAGATGCGCAGTGTTTTCGGCTGGCCGGAAAGCTGCGCCGGTGTCAGCGCCAACGCTTCGGAAATGCGCAGGCCGCAGCCGTAAAGCAGCGTCAGCACAGCTATGTTGCGCGCCGAAATCCAAGGCTCTACTGCCATATCACCAATGCCTGAAGCAACCGCCAATGCCTGATTGACCTGCAGCGGCTTTGGCAAGGATTTTGGCTGCTTTGGTGCCCGCACAGCCCGGGAACCGGCGGCGTTGACCAGCCCTTCGCGTTCAAGATGTTTCAGGAATGAACGAATGGCTGCAAGGCCGCGCCCAAGCGTTCGTACACCCGCGCCCTCATTGCGACGCTTGGCGAGAAACGAACGGAAAGTGACAGGTTTTAACGTCTCAATATCTTTTACCGACGGCAGCTTGCCTAAATGCTGCACAAGAAATTGGAAGAACTGTCGCGTGTCGCGCTCGTAGGCTTCGATTGTCAGCGGTGAGAAGCGTTTGCCGTTTTGCAAAAGGTCCAGCCATGCCGCGCGTGCAGCCAATAGATCGGCCGATGCCGGCAGGATGAATTCATGGCGTGTCATGTGTTATTGACCAGAGATGCGTGTTCAACCGGATATGATGCTTGACACCCATAATCACTTGTCGCGGTTAGCAAGCAGTGAATGATCTTTCCGCTGGCAGCATAATGTCTGCCGATTGCGGGGGATCAGCGTTTATTGATTACATCGGGCATGTTAATGAAAGTGCGATGGCGTGTGACCCAAGCAGCGCCCTGAAATGCGGAGCCCAAAGAATTGAAACCAGCCAATCCAGTTCTTCTTGCTGTCATAGGCGCCGCGCAGGGCCTCAAGGGTGAAGTGCGCGTCAAAAGCTTTACGCAAGAACCGGGCGGTTTTGCAGCCTATGGCAAATTGTATGACGCCGCTGGCAAGCCCTATGAGGTTCTGGACACCCGCCCTTCCAAAGAGGTGGTAATCACGCGCTTTGCCGGAATCAATGACCGCACGGCGGCGGAGGGCCTAACTGGAATAGAATTGTTTGTGGATCGCTCCGTCATCGGAAATGAAGCATTGGATGATGATGATTTCCTTCACTCTGATCTGATCGGCCTCAAGGTCGTTGACGGTGAAGGTCATGATCATGGAACAGTGTTTGCCGTGTTGAACTTTGGCGCGGGCGATATTCTGGAAGTGTCCAAACATCGCGGTCACAGCGTTGCGATCCCGTTCACCAAGGCAGCGGTGCCCGATATCAACTTCGACACCAAAATCATCACCGTGGATGCAATTGCTGCCGGGCTTGTTGATGATGACGATGACGAGGGTGTTGCACACCGGCCGCATGCCGAAGCGATCGATCGTCCTCGTGGACCGAAAGACTCGGGCGGCAACCGGTGATATTCAAGGCGACGGTTCTGACGCTTTATCCGGAAATGTTTCCCGGCCATCTTGGCGCATCCATGGCCGGTCGCGCACTCGAAGACGGTCTTTGGCAGATCGAGACAGTGCAAATCCGCGATCATGCGACTGGCAAACACCGCAATGTGGATGATACACCCTCCGGCGGCGGCGCGGGCATGGTGATGCGCGCTGATGTGGTGGCGCGGGCGATCGATGCAGTCTCTTCTCCTAGTGATCTTCGTCCGCGCATCTTGATGTCTCCGCGTGGAAAGCCGCTGACGCAACATCGGGTGCGAGACCTTGCCGCAGGCGAGGGCGCAATTATCGTGTGTGGCCGGTTTGAAGGCGTTGATGAGCGGGTGATTGAAGCGCGCAATCTGGAGGAAATCTCTGTTGGCGATTATGTTCTGTCCGGCGGAGAGCCTGCTGCCTTGACTTTGCTTGATGCCGTTGTCCGGCTTATTCCCGGCGTGATGGGCAATGAAGATTCCGGCGCAAACGAGAGTTTTGAGGGTGGCCTCCTCGAACATTCGCATTATACGCGCCCGCTGGAGTTTGAAGGGCGGCTCATTCCTGATGTGCTGATGTCCGGCAATCACAAGAAAATCGCCGAATGGCGACGCACGCAATCTTTGGAATTGACCAAGACACGGCGCCCGGATTTGATCAAATCAACTGCATTAGACAAAAAATAACACTGCCCCCGTGACAATTGCGGATTCATCGTGTAACGACCCGCGCGAAACCGGACTCTGAACACAGTGCCGGACTTCGGATCATGAGAGTTTCCAGAAAAAGCGGATACCGGTTTTTCGTCCGGAAACTTTCGAAACAAATGAATAGACTGCGAAGTCGCCCCTGCCGCTTTTGTGGCATAGAAATCCGCGCATGACGGGATTTCGAGTGAGGACGCTCTGGCATTCTGAAACAAGAAAGAGTGACACCGATGAACATCATTCAGCAGCTCAACGCCGAGCAGGCCGCCAAGATCGAAGCAATCCGCAAGCTTCCGCCGTTCCAGCCGGGCGATACCGTCCGCGTTGCCGTGAAGGTCAAGGAAGGCGAACGTTCGCGTACGCAGGTTTATGAAGGCGTGTGCATTGCCCGTTCCGGTGCCGGCATCCAGGAAAGCTTCACTGTGCGCAAACTGTCGTACGGCGAAGGCGTTGAGCGCGTATTCCCGGTCTATTCGCCGCTGGTTGAAGGCGTTGAAGTGGTCCGTCGTGGCCGCGTCCGTCGCGCCAAGCTTTATTACCTGCGCGGCCGCACCGGCAAGTCGGCGCGTATCGTCGAGCGCAAGGACCCGCGCAAGACAGAAGCCAAGGTCGCCCCGGCTGCTCCTGCCGCCGAATAGGCCTTCGGTCCATGAATTTGAAAAGGGCGTCCTTCGGGGCGCCCTTTTGCATTTCCAGACAAAGCGTTGCAGATTTGGGCAATGATGAAAGATGCAGAACCCAACGCACTTGACCTCGTTTATGCAGCCAAATCGCCACAAGAGCTTGCCGCCGCCTATGCCAAATGGGCTGCAAGTTACGACCGCGAGACACTTGCGCTTGGCTACTGCCTGCCTTTCGCGGTCATAGCATGGTTGGCACGGTATTTATCTCCCGATGCTGGTGAAGTGCTGGATGCCGGCTGTGGCACTGGGCTCTCAGGTCCGGTGCTGAAAGCGATCGGCTATCATCCATTGTGCGGCATGGACATGTCGCCGGCGATGCTAGAAGCCGCAAAAGCGCGGGATTGTTATGACAGCGTTGTTAAAGCCGAGCTCGGTAAGCGGCTACCATTCACGCAGGGCCGGTTCGCGGGATTCATTTCCGGCGGTGTGTTCACGGCAGGGCATGCGCCATCGTCATCGCTGCGCGAGCTGGCGATGACATTGAGGTCCGGCGGATTTGGCGTTTTCACGGTCCGCACGACCATCTTTGGCAGCGGCGGGTTTGACGTTGTCCTGGCTGATCTGGTCAAGGATGGCATCTGGAAACCAGTCGAAACCTCGGAACCGTTCCGCGCTTTTGCTGTTGCGGAGCCAGAAGTACTCGTGCGGACGCATGTTTTCAGGCGGACGTGAATATTGAAACGTCTTTCTCTTGCACAACCCCGTCAATCCGTGACAGTTTCATGAAAATTGACCAGCCGGACAAAACCGGTGCTATTCTTGTGGAGTGAACGATGATCAACCGCCGTCTTGTGCTTTCCCTTGTTGCCGGTGCAACGCTTGTTGCCGCCGCGCCGTCCTTTGCCGCTGACCTGCCGGATCTTGGCGGCAAGGAAGTCGTGGTCGTGACGGAAAACGCCTATCCGCCGCTGCAGTTTGTTGACCCGAAGACCGGGACGCAGATCGGCTGGGAATATGATGCGATGAACGAGATCGCCAAGCGTCTGAACTTCAAGATCAAGTATCAGAACACGTCTTGGGATGCGATGATCCAGTCGGTATCGGATGGCCAGTACAACATTGGCATGACCGGCATTACCATCAAGGATGAGCGCAAGGAGAAGGTTGATTTTTCTGATCCTTACATGCGCTCCGAGCAGTTCATGCTTGTGCGCGGTGATGAAAGCCGGTTCACAGATGCCAAAACTTTCGGTGCGTTCACGGACGGTCTTGTTGGCGCGCAGGCTGGCACCACGCCGTTTTACACTGCCGTCTATGAAGTGCTCGACGGCAAGGAAGACAATCCGCGCATCAAGCTGTTTGAGACCTTCGGCGCGACTGTTCAGGCCCTGAAAGCCGGTGATGTGGACACGGTGCTGACAGACGGCACCGCCGGCAAGGGTTATGTTGATGCGTCTGACGGCAAGCTGAAACTCATCGGCGGCCCGCTGGGCACCGAAGATTTTGGCTTCATCTTCACCAAGGGGTCCGACCTTGTCGCCCCGGTGAATGCGGCTATCGCTGCACTTAAGGCCGACGGCACGCTCGACGCCTTGAACAAGAAGTGGTTCGTTGACTACAAGATGGGCCAGTAAGGATCATCGGCGGCCATTGCCGCCGGATCGTTCATGGCGGGGAAAACAACTGATACAAACGATGAATTTCCGTGGTGGCTTGTTGCCGCCGCGGTCCTTGCCGTAGTGATCGCTATCGCCGTTGCCGCCAACGGCATTTATGCACAGGTCTTCAAAACAGTGGTCAAAGGCGTCTGGACGACGCTGTTTGTCACCGCTGTCGGTTTTTCGTTGGCGTCAATGCTTGGTCTTGGTCTGGCGATCCTTGGCCTGTCCAATTCAAAAATCCTGCGCCAATGTGCACGGTTTTATGTCGAGATCATTCGCGGCATTCCCATGCTGGTGCTGTTGTTTTACATCGCCTTTGTGGGTGCGCCAGCTTTTGTTGCCTTCTGGAATTTCATGACGTCACCGCTCCAGGCCACCGGCCTTTTCGGCCCGATGGGCATCCGCGATTTTTCGCTGCTGTGGCGGGCAATCATTGCCTTGATGATCGGCTATTCAGCGTTCCTGTCTGAAGTCTTTCGTGCAGGGATTCAGGCGGTGGACAAGGGTCAGATCGAGGCGGCCAAGGCACTTGGCCTCAATGGTTGGCTGCGATTCCGGCTGGTCGTCTTCCCGCAGGCCATGCGCACCATCCTGCCGCCGCTCGGCAATGATTTCATTGCGATGGTGAAGGACTCCTCGCTCGTCTCGGTGCTCGGCGTGTCCGACATCACCCAGCTCGGCAAGGTTTACGCCTCCGGCTCATTCCGGTTCTTCGAGACATACTCGATCGTCGCCTACATTTACTTGCTGATGACCGTCACCCTGTCGCTGGCGCTTCGACGTTTGGAAAAACGCATGCGAAGGGCAGACGAACGCTAGGCTTCAACTTCGCCCCTCTTGCGGGGAGAACGTGGCGCGAAGCGCCGGATGAGGGGCAGCGCCGAAGTTTGTGAATGACAGCTACACCGTGACTTGAGACCCCATCTCCACCACACGATTGTATGGAATGTGGAAGAAGTCTGTCGCGTTGGCGGCCGATCTCGCCAGTGCGATATACAGCCCGTCCTGCCATAAAGGCATTCCGGACTGCGCCGAGGCCTTGATGGTCCTGCGGCCAAGGAAGAAAGACGTCTGCATCAATTCGAACTCGCAACCCTTGCGCCGCGCTTGTGCCAAAAGGTGAGGGATGCGCGGTGACTGCATGTATCCAAGTGTCGCGACAATACGGCGGAAATCATCGGACAGGGTTTCAACCGTGATCTGGTCAGCTTCCGGGACGAACGGAACGGATGAAGTCTTGATGGTCAAAAGTATGTTGGTGTTGTGCAGCACATGATTATGCTTGAGATTGTGCATCAACGCCGTTGGTGACGTTTCAGGATCCGCAGTCAGGAACACGGCGGTTCCCGCAACGCGTTGCGGTGGTTTCTTGGCCAGCATCTTGGCAAGGTCGGCCAGTGGCACACTTTCTTTTCTGGCTTTGTCAGCGATTATCTTGCTGCCGCGCACCCAGGTCCACATCACCACCATCAGGAAGATGCCGAAACCAAGCGGCAGCGCTGCGCCGTCAAAAAGTTTCAGAAGGTTGGCGGTGAAGAATGCCATGTCGATGATGATCAACGGGATCATGATCGCCAGTGCCCAGCCTATGCCCCATTTCCAGACCTTCCAGATGACGAGGATCATGAGGCCGGCATCTGCCAGCATCGCGCCGGTCACGGCAATTCCGTAGGCGGACGCGAGCGATGAAGATGTCTGGAACAGGAGAACCAGCAGTATCACGCCAACAAACAAGAGCCGGTTTACCTTGGGCAGATAAATCTGGCCCGCCAGCGTTTCTGATGTGTGGCGAATTTCAAGGCGTGGGAGAATGCCGAGTTGAACTGCTTGCGAGGTCAGCGAAAACGCACCGGTGATCACCGCCTGCGAGGCAATGACAGCAGCAAAACAGGAAAGAATAACCAGCGGTATCTGCGCCCATTCGGGCGCCATCAGGAAGAACGGATTTTCTGCAGTTTCCGGATGGCCAAGGATCATGGCGCCCTGTCCGAGATAATTCAGCGCCAGCATCGGGAACACGTAGGCAGCCCAAGCCCAGCGGATCGGCGAGCGGCCGAAATGCCCCATGTCGGCGTAAAGCGCCTCGGCGCCTGTCACAGCGAGAAACACTGAACCGAGCACAACAAAGCCGATAATGCCGTGATTGAAAAGGAATTCAGCAGCATAATACGGATTCAATGCATGGAAAATTGCCGGATCATCGGCGATATGGCGAACGCCCATAAGGCCAAGTACGGCAAACCATACCACCATCACGGGTCCAAAAAATGCGGCGACTTTCGCAGTGCCGCGGCTTTGAACCGAAAATAGCAGGATTATGATCACTATCGCTGCGGGTAACACATAACGCTGGAGAGATGGCAGAACCACGCCGAAACCTTCAACAGCTGAAAGCACTGATACCGCCGGGGTAATAACGGAGTCGCCATAAAACAGCGCCGCACCGGCAACGCCAAGATAAAATGCGATGTTCATGCCGCGCCCGATGACCTTTTGGGCCAGCGCCATGTGCGACAGTGTGCCGCCTTCGCCCTGGTTGTCGGCCCGCATGATCAAAATCACATATTTCAGCGTCACAACCAGTGTCAGCGCCCACAGCATCATCGAAATGACGCCGATCACTTCACTCCGGCTGATTCCGTCTGCTGCGGCATGATGCAGTGACTCGCGCACCGCATAAAGCGGACTGGTGCCGATATCGCCATAAACGACTCCAATGGAGCCAACGGCGAGGCCAATGAACGGGCCTCTTGCATGATGGGACTGCTGGTCGTCGTATCCCGCACCGTTTGGTGTTTCGGCGCGTGCGTCTGAACTGTTCATGATCGGTTTTCAGCTTTTTTTGCAGCGATGTTTCGAGCCGCCATTGCCCGCTAAATGGCCTGTTGAATGGCCGGGTTAAATGTACGTCTCTGGCCGTCAAGTGGCGTGCTCTATACACCGGTTGCAATGCAGCGAAAAGCGGATTCTTTCACAGTTGCGCCACACTGATGAACGTTCCGGTTCGCCCCGGCATTGTGATTGCCGGACCGGCAAATTCCTGATATGAGCCCGCGATGACCGGTAAATTGCTGAAATGCGCTGAAAAAGCCCGTGACGAAGCCTTTGTGCTGCAGGACCACAAGCGCCTGCCTGCGCGGTTTTTTGCCCGGCTGTCCGGTGCGCTGACCTGCCGCATTGGCTGATGTCTGCAGCCTGTCTCATGGCTTTTTGACCCGATTGACTGACCAATTCCATCAGGGATGACCCCCAATGAACACCACTCCAAAGACACTCTACGACAAGATTTTTGCTGACCATGTGGTCGATACACAGGAAGATGGCACCTGCCTTCTCTACATTGATCGCCACCTCGTCCATGAAGTGACGAGCCCGCAGGCGTTTGAAGCGCTGCGCCTTGCCAACCGTCAGGTCCGCCATCCGGAAAAGACACTGGCCGTGGTTGATCACAATGTGCCGACCTCGCCGGACCGCAAGCTTGGCATCAAGAATGAGGAAAGCCGCATTCAGGTCGAAGCGCTTGCGCAGAACGCCGCTGATTTCAAGGTCGAGTATTTTGACCAGAATGATCCGCGTCAGGGCATCGTGCATATTGTCGGCCCCGAGCAGGGCTTCACACTGCCTGGTATGACCATCGTTTGCGGTGACAGCCACACCTCCACCCACGGCGCATTCGGCGCATTGGCGCATGGCATCGGCACGTCTGAAGTCGAGCATGTGCTGGCGACGCAAACGCTGATCCAGAAGAAGGCCAAGAATATGCTGGTGCGCGTGGATGGCATCTTGCCCGAACACGTCACTGCCAAGGACATCATCCTTGCCATCATCGGCGAAATCGGGACTGCGGGCGGCAACGGCCACGTCATCGAATTTGCCGGCGAGGCAATTCGCGCCCTTTCGATGGAAGGCCGCATGACCGTCTGCAACATGACCATTGAAGGCGGCGCACGCGCGGGGCTCATCGCGCCGGATGAAAAGACATTTGAATATATCAAAGGCAAACCACGCGCACCCAAGGGTGCAGCTTTTGATATGGCGATGGATTATTGGAAGACACTTTATACAGATGAGGGCGCGCACTTCGACAAGGTCGTTGTGCTTGACGCGGCCAAACTTCCGCCAATCGTGTCTTGGGGTTCATCGCCGGAAGATGTGATTTCGGTGATGGGCGCGGTCCCCAATCCTGATGATATCGAGGATGACAACAAGCGTACCTCGAAATGGCGCGCGCTTGATTATATGGGCTTGAAGCCTGGAACCAAAATCACTGACATTGCGCTCGACCGTGTGTTTATCGGTTCCTGCACCAACGGCCGCATCGAGGATCTGCGTGAAGTTGCCAAGGTTGTTGAGGGCAAGACCGTCGCGTCAACCGTTTCTGCCATGATCGTTCCGGGCTCGGGCCTTGTCAAAGAACAGGCGGAAGCTGAAGGACTTGACGTGATTTTCAAAGCTGCCGGTTTTGACTGGCGCGAGCCGGGTTGCTCGATGTGTCTTGCCATGAACGATGACCGTTTGAAGCCGGGCGAGCGCTGCGCCTCGACGTCCAACCGCAACTTTGAAGGCCGTCAGGGCTTCAAGGGTCGTACCCATCTGGTGTCACCCGCGATGGCAGCTGCAGCGGCAATTGCCGGACATTTTGTCGATATCCGCGAGTGGCATTGAGCAGTAGACAGTCAATGTGAGCGTTTGAAAGGCGGGGCAGAACCCCGCCTTTTCGTTTATTGGTCTGCCAGCAGCAGGTCGCCCAACCGAACGGTTTCGCTCACCAGCAAATCCAGATCTTCGCGTTTGGTGCGGTGGTTGTTGATCGCTGCACGCAGGCAATGGCGGGTATGAATGGTGGTGTCGGTCATGACGGCCGTTCCTGCCTCCTGCATGCGCAGCATGATTTCGGTGTTCAGCACCTTGTGTGCGGTTTCGCCTGCGCCTTCAACACGGTAACGGAAGCAGACAATGTTGATAGCAGTCGGTGCCATCAATTCCAGCTTCGGCTCGTTTGCGATCAATTGTGTCAGGTAAGCGCCTTGCGCAATGTTTTGATCAATCAACCGCCCAAACTTGGTGACGCCCTGTTCCTTCAGCGACATCCAGATTTTCAGTGCCTTGAAGCCGCGTGACAACTCGAAACCATAGTCAAACAGATACTCGCCCGCCGCCACGCCGCGCGGCTTTTCTTCCAGGTAATCGCCGTGCAGTGCAAAAGTTGAAAAATGCATTTTGCGATCGCGCACAAGTGCACAGCCTGCTTCAAAAGGTGTATGCAGCCACTTGTGAGGATCAAGGGCCAACGAATCTGCACTCTCGATACCATCGACCATGTGGCCATTTACAGGCGCAATCTTCATCAGTGCGCCAATGCAGCCGTCAATATGGAACCACAGACCTTCACGGTGACAGAATTCACCGATGGCTTTCAGGTCATCAATCGAACCGGTGTTCGTCGTTCCCGCTGTCCCGATGACACAGGCCGGGCGCATGCCTGCCGCACGGTCTTCAGTGACCATCTTTTCCAGTGCGGCCATATCCATCCGGAAACTTTCATCTGATGGCACAAGCCTTAGTGCTTTGCTGCCAAGACCGAGCGTTTCCATCGCCTTTTGATGACAGCTGTGCACCTGATCTGAAGCATAGTATCGCAGCGGCTGCGGCAGATTGGTCACGCCTTCGGTGCGAACATCCACACCGGCCATTGCATTGCGCGCCACGGTAAGGCCGACCATATTTGCCATGGAGCCGCCAGATGTCAGCGTGCCGCTGGCGGATTCCGGGAACCCCATCATGGATTTCAGCCAACTGACCACCTGCCGGTCAAGTTGCGCGGCCGCCGTGTTGCCGCCGCCAAGGTTGGAGCCTTCAATGGCGGCGAGAAAATCACCGAGAGCACCGGTAAAGTTGCCTGCTCCCATATACCAGCCCCAGAACCTTGGATGGATATTCCCCATTGGATAGGGCATCAGGGTTGCCGTCATTTGACTGTAAACATCCACCAGCGGTGTCGGCCCTTCCGGGACGGGTGTCAGGAATGCCGCGCGGATTTGGGGCGGCATTTCTTGCCAGATGGGTCGTTCGCGCACATGGCTCAAATGCTGGATGGCGTCATCAATGATCGTGTGTGCCAACGCCCGAGTTTGGGTCCAGTCATCGGGGTCCAGCGTCTCTTCGGGGCTGCTATCCAATCGCTGCGCCATCGCCGCACTCCCTTTGAAATCATTCAAACAAGAAATAACACTGTCTGCACTTTCTGTCTGCCGACATCACAGGGACCTGTAGGACCGCGCACCCGCGAGCAGTTCCGATACTTCGTTGTCTTCTATGCCCATCGCTTCGAAATGGATTGAAATGTTTTCGATATATTCCAGGCTTGTTCCCAAAAAGCCCTTGCCTGTGGCTATGTAGCGAATTTGTTCCTCGCGCGTCATGTCAGGACAGATGTTGTCGGCACCGTGGTTGGCAACTACCGTGAGCGCCTGGACTTCGCCGAAGCGGGTGGTGACATAGGCAAACGCCGGCTTATATGCATAGGCCAGCAATTCCCGTCGCCAGAAGACACCGGATTCATGCGGCACCTTTTCCTTGGCAATACGGAACACCAATCCGTCACAGCCTGCTCCCTCGTCAAGCGCAGCCATCAAGCCAGGCGTCTCCGGCGAGCCGCGTGCGCCGAAATTGTCCTTTAAGATGAATTTCCGCGTATGATTTGGCGCCCGCGCGCGGCGCACTTCCGCAAATTTGAATGCGGGATCCCACATCAGTGAGCCGTAGGCAAAAACCCAAAGATCCTGATCAAAGCGGTCTGCCAGAAATGTCAGCCGCGCTGTCTCAATATCATTCTCGCTATGGCGCCACCCGTCTTCCCGTCCCATCGCTTTCATTCGCACATCAAGATCAGACGGCTTGAAATTGCGGAAAAATGATTTGTCCGGATCGGCGATCAGGCCGCGCAAGGCGGGGTGATGAACGAATGGATCAGTGGCGCCAGTCATCCGGTCTTTCTTTCGTACACTAGGCCCTGATCTTAAGTCTGAGCAATAAGAAACGTGACCGATTAATAAAACAATGGCCAGCACAATTCCACCAACCGGTCACACTGATCTATTTAGAATTCAAATGTTCAGCCCATGGGTGGCTTGTAGCTGCCCGATGCCATACCAGCCATTTTCATTACATCCATGGCCTCGTCTGATGTCATCAACTTGGTTGTAGCGAAAGAAGTTACCGTCCCGGTGGCAGCAACGGCCATTGCTCCGGCGGCGGCGGTCTTGTCATCTTTGGCTTCAACCAGACAGACGACATCATATTTGCCAAAGGCGAAAAACAGATGGTGCAGCTTACCGCCAAGACCTTCAATAAGTTTTGCTGCCGCCGCCTTTCGGTCGGAGGGTTTGGCAATCATGGCTTTGACGGCCTCAGCTGAATAAGACAATTGATAAAGATAGTATGACATGGACTTGTCCTCCCAAACACAGGCTTGTCCAAACTACACTTCTGCCTCCGGTGATCATGCAGTCAGGATCAGCCTGAACGCACCGCAGCAATGGCGGCATGGCGGTCGAGGCAGGGACCGCGTAAAAACTGTAACACAATTGCTCGTTAAGTGCATCGGACCAGGTGCTGCCCTAAACTCTTTCGAAGTTATACGGCGAGAATATGCCGATTTCAGACAAGAGCGATGTTTGCGAGCGCGGCAGTATTCGGGTGTGTTCGAGGATCAGCCTGTAAACATTGCGGATATCGGCTTTCAAATCATGGTGCAGGACGAAGCTGATGCGCTTTGTTCCAAGAAGTGCGCGATTGTCTGCATCAAGGTCGTGGGCCACAAACGCCCGGCATGGCCGCCTTGCTGCGGCAAAAGCATCGAGTATCGAACGGTTGCCACCTCCGACGGAATAAACCGCACAGATGTCCGGATTTGTGTTGATCGCATGGTGTGCCAACGCCCCGGTCTGTTCGTCCCGTCCAAAACCCTCGGAGATTTCCGTCATTGTCAGCGTCGGATGATCCTGACGCAGAGCCTCACGGAAACCGGTCACACGCTCTTCTTCGCCGCGAAATTGCGATGAGGAAAGTGTCACCAAAACGCGTCCGCCGCTTTCGCCCAATGCCAGAGCGAGCAGATACGCCGCAGTGCGCCCGGCTGCCCCGTTGTCCATTCCGGCATATGCGAGGCGACTGGAGCCCGGCAAGTCGGTAACCAGCGTGAGCACCGGAATACCTGTAGAGCTAAGTCGCGAGACCGCAGCCCTGATGGCTTTAATGTCGGGCGCTTTGATCACAACGCCATCACTGCCGCGAAGGCGGATACGATCAAGGTGGGCGGCGAAAGCGGCATGCTCCATGCGTTCGGCAAAATGGAAACGCTGGCGGAACATGGATGGAAAATATGCCCCGGCCTCGGTTTCAAAAGCAGCTCGAACCTCGCTCGTAAACCGCTCTGGCGCTTCCATCACAACGTCAACAACAAATGTTTTGCCGCCTCGCGCCAAATTTCCTTCCTGCCGCTCAAGTTCGCGTATCGCTGATTCCACTCGCGCCGCTGTCTGGCCGCGTACGCCGGTCCTTGCGTTCAGGACACGGTCAACCGTTGCGGTGCTCAGCCCTGCCTGAAAGGCGATGTCCTTGACGAGATAGCGGTGCGGCATTTTGTCAATTCTGATGGATTATTGATGGATTGTACCGGTAGCAGATATGCTGGCCCAGCGTAAGGTTGTTGTCTGTTTTGCCCATCGGAGGAATGGCCATGAAAAGCGACAACGTATCCGCGCGCCGCGCCGCAAAGATTTTTATCAAATCCGAAGATTGCGATGTTGCAGAACTTGCGGCGATCACAAGCCGGAACGTCAACAGGGCCGACTATCCTTTTGCCGCGGATATTCAAAAGAACGTGTTGATCTATGACTGCGATGCAATTCGCGCTGCCATTGCAAATTCGGAAAACCGCAAGGCTGTGATGGCGGAATGGGCCGATGCACTCATGGAAGGTCCGGGCGTCATCGTGCTGAAACATGCCGAGACTGATCATGCGATGATTGACCGGGCGAGCGATATTTTCCGGGATATCATTGCCGAACAACACCGCACCAAAACCGGTGGCGGTGATCATTTCGCCAAACCGGGGGCGAATGACCGGATATGGAACTCGCTTGAAAAGCACTGTCTGAAAGACCCGGAAAACTTTGCCCAGTATTATGCCAACGAAATGTTGGCATTGGTTAGTGAAGCCTGGCTCGGGCCCTTCTACCAAATGACCGCGCAGTTGAACGTGGTCAATCCGGGCGGCGCGGCGCAGTCGCCCCATCGCGACTATCATCTGGGCTTCCAGTCGGCTGAAGATGTGGAGCGCTATCCGCGCGCCGTGCACCTGTTCTCGCCCATGTTGACGCTGCAGGGTGCCATTGCCCATGTGAATGCACCGATGGAAACCGGGCCGACATTGCTGCTGCCTTTCAGCCAGATGTATGACGCAGGATATCTGGCGACGGGAAGGCCGGAGTTCCGCGACTTCTTCCAAGAGCATCATGTCCAGCTGCCACTTGAAAAGGGCGACATGCTGTTCTTCTCGCCAGCGCTGTTTCATGCGGCCGGCACCAACCGTTCGACCGATGTGAAGCGGATGGTCAACCTGTTTCAGGTCAGTTCGGCCTATGGCCGCGCAATGGAAAACATTGACCGTGTCGCCATGTCCAAGGCGCTTTATCCGGTGTTGCAGAACGCTAAATCGTCCATGAGCAAGGGCCAAATCGCTGCTGCGATTGCCTCTTGCGCCGAGGGCTATCCGTTCCCGACCAATCTTGATCGCGACCCACCGATTGGCGGTCTTGCTCCCAAAAGTCAGGCGATCCTGTTCAAGGAGTCGCTGGAAGCGGGTCTTGACGCAATCGCTTTCAACGCTGCACTTGATGCGCAGGCGCTGAAGCGATTGTCCTGAACCATAGAACAATAAGGATCAGGACATGAACGGACTTAAGGACAAAATCGCTGTCGTCACCGGCGGCACTCAGGGGCTCGGCGGGACGATTGCAAAGCTGTTTGCAGAGCGCGGCGCCAAAGGCATTGTCATATGCGGCCGCAATGCTGCCAAAGGCGAGGCGATGGCGGAAGCTATTGGCAATGCGTCTGGAGTTGAGGTCATTTATCATCAAGCTGATCTTGGCAAGGTCGAAGATTGCCGCGCTGTGATTGCCGCCTGCGACACGGCGTTCGGTAAAGTTGATATCCTCATCAACGCTGCGGCAATCACCGACCGTGGTACGATTCTTGATACGCCGCCCGAACTTTTCGACCAGATCTTTGCAGTCAACGTCCGCGCGCCATTCTTCCTCATGCAGGAAGCCATTAAAGTGATGAAACGGGAAAGTACGCAAGGGTCCATCGTCAACATCGGCTCGATGTCTGCCATGGGCGGTCAGCCCTTTATTGCCGCCTACTGTTCGTCCAAGGGAGCGCTCGAGACGCTCACCCGCAACACCGCCTATGGGCTTTTGCGCAACCGGATCCGCGTCAACCAACTCAATATCGGCTGGATGGCTTCGGAAGGCGAAGACCGTATCCAGCGTGAATACCACAATGCCGATCCGGATTGGCTGGAAAAGGCTGCCGCAAGCCAGCCGTTCGGGCGCCTGGTTGATCCGCAGGAGGTGGCGCGCGCCTGCGCCTATCTCGCATCGGATGAATCCGGCCTTATGACAGGCTCGGCGATCAACTTCGATCAATCAGTCTGGGGCGCGTATGACGGCTCGCCGCATCCGGTCGCGCCGATGTAACAAACTGTGCCCGCCCCTTTTGTTGCCAATCATTCCGGCGGGCATTATCAAAAGTGTCATGAAGCATCTTCGATTCGCCTTGCTACTGCCGCTTGCCCTTTGCGCCTGTCAGTCCGTATCTACCACGGGGCTGGAACCGGATAATTTCAAGCTGCCGGCGCAATCGCGCTACTCATGCGACACCGGCGAGACCATCGGCGTTACCAACAAAGGCGGTTTGGTTACGGTCACCCGGGCAGACGGCACCACAATTGATCTTCCGGCGGTTGAAGCCGGTTCATCCTCGCGCTTTTCCGCAGGTCAGGTTGCGTTGGTTTTTGACGGCGACAGTGCGCTCTTGATGGACACCGGGAAGCCGCCGATGGAATGCAAACGGTAATATTTCAATCTGCGGCTAAAAGACCTGACACCTTACCGGTTGACAGGCATCTTAGCCTTTCTAGCTATTGACCGGCACCGTGTTGCACTGCAAAAACAATTTTACAAAAGCCAGGGCGAAAAAATCCGCCTCATATGCGCTTCCAGGGTTCATGAGGGCCAAATGTCGTCGCCATCCAATAGCAACCGGCCGCTTTCGCCGCATCTGTCGATCTACAAGCCGATCCCGACCATGGTCATGTCGATTGCCCACCGCATCACCGGTGTGGCGCTCTATTTCGGTACGCTGATTTTTGCATGGTGGCTGATCGCGGCATCAACGGGCGAATCTTACTTCGATTTTGTACAAACGTTTCTTGGTACATGGTTCGGCCGGTTGATCCTGTTCGGGTTCACCTGGGCTCTGGTGCACCATATGCTCGGCGGCGTCCGTCATCTGATTTGGGATACAGGCCGGCTGTTTGACAAGGATACATCAACCAAGCTCGCCTATGCCACGCTCATCGGTTCAATCGTTCTGACGCTCCTGATCTGGGTCGTCGGTTACAGCGTGCGCTGAAGGAACATCCCATGACCGATTTCCGCACACCTGCCAAACGCGTCCGGGGCTCCGGTTCTGCCAAGGAAGGTACGACACATTTCTGGCGTCAGCGCATGACGGCGCTCGCCAATATCCCGCTTTTGCTGTTCTTTGTCGGCTTCGTCGTTTCCATGAACGGGGCAAATTTTGATGCGGTCATCGGCGCCATCTCCAATCCGGTCACTGCTCTGGTGCTGATTGCCGTGATGGTGTCAGCGCTTGTTCACATGCGGCTTGGTATGCAGACTGTGATCGAAGACTATATTCACGGCGAAGGCGGCAAGATCGTCTGCCTGTTTCTCAATACCATATTCACGTTCGCTGTCGGCCTGATGGCCATCTTTGCGATCCTCAAGATCAGTTTCGGAGCATAAGCGGCCATGGCCACTGCCAACAAAGCCTACACCTATGTCGATCATCAGTTTGACGTGGTCGTTGTCGGAGCCGGTGGCTCTGGTCTGCGCGCCACGCTCGGCATGGCCGAACAAGGACTGAAAACGGCCTGCATCACCAAAGTGTTCCCGACACGCTCGCACACCGTGGCAGCGCAGGGCGGAATTGCGGCGTCCCTTTCCAATATGGGTCCGGATTCCTGGCAGTGGCATATGTTCGATACCGTCAAGGGTTCGGACTGGCTTGGTGACACCGATGCCATGGAGTATCTGGCGCGCGAAGCTCCGGCTGCTGTCTACGAACTTGAACATTATGGCGTGCCATTCTCACGCACTGAAGAAGGCAAGATCTACCAGCGCCCGTTCGGCGGCCACATGCAAAACTACGGCGACGGCCCCCCCGTCCAGCGCACATGCGCGGCAGCTGACCGCACCGGTCACGCCATTTTGCACACACTTTACGGCCAGTCGCTCAAGCACAATGCGCAGTTTTTCATCGAATATTTTGCGCTTGATCTGATAATGGACGAAGACGGTACCTGCACAGGCGTCGTCGCCTGGAACCTTGATGACGGCACAATTCACCGGTTCTCGGCCAAAATGGTGGTGCTGGCCACCGGCGGCTATGGCCGCGCCTATTTCTCGGCAACGTCTGCGCACACCTGCACAGGCGATGGTGGCGGCATGGCTGCGCGTGCCGGATTGCCCTTGCAGGATATGGAGTTCGTCCAGTTCCATCCGACCGGCATTTACGGCGCGGGCTGCCTCATCACCGAAGGCGCGCGCGGCGAGGGTGGGTATCTTGTGAATTCCGAGGGCGAGCGTTTCATGGAGCGCTACGCGCCGACCGCCAAGGATCTCGCTTCACGCGACGTTGTGTCCCGCTGTATGACGATGGAAATCCGCGAAGGCCGCGGCGTCGGCAAGAACAAGGATCACATTTACCTGCACCTTGATCACCTTGACCCCAAAGTCTTGCATGAGCGGCTGCCGGGCATTTCCGAGAGCGCCAAGATTTTTGCTGGCGTTGACCTGACGCGCGAGCCGATCCCGGTGTTGCCGACCGTGCATTACAATATGGGCGGCGTGCCAACCAATTATTGGGGCGAAGTGTTAAATCCGACCAAGAAAAGCCCGGATGCAGTGTCGCCCGGTCTTATGGCAGTGGGCGAGGCAAGTTGCGCTTCGGTGCATGGCGCGAACCGGCTTGGCTCGAACTCGTTGATTGATCTTGTGGTGTTCGGCCGTGCTGCCGCCATTCGCGCCGGTCAAGTGGTGGATCGCGCCGGCGCAGTGCCAAAGGCCAACCCCGCCTCGCTCGAAAAGATCATGGACCGCTTTGATCGCCTTCGCCACGCCAACGGTTCGCAGCCAACGGCGCAGGTGCGTCTGGCCATGCAAAAGACCATGCAGGAAGACGCCGCAGTTTTCCGCACCGCCGAAACGCTGCAGTCCGGCGTCAAGCGCATGGGCGATGTCTGGACATCGCTGTCTGATCTCAAGGTTCACGACAGGTCGCTGATCTGGAATTCGGATCTCGTCGAAACGTTAGAGCTTGAAAACCTCATGGCCAACGCCATGACTACGGTTGTCTCGGCGGAAGCAAGGCAAGAAAGTCGCGGTGCGCACGCCCGCGAGGATTTCTCCGCCCGCAACGACAAGGAATGGCGCAAGCACACACTTGCCACGCTCGATCCGGTTTCGGGCAAGGTGAAACTTACCTACCGTCCTGTGCACACCGAAACGATGCTGCCGCTCGATCAAGGCGGCATCGACCCGAAGAAGATCGCGCCCAAGGCGCGGGTGTATTGAGGGGAAAAGATCATGGTTGAACTCGCACTCCCCAAGAACTCCACAATTGGAACAGGCAAATCCTGGCCAGCACCCTCCGCGGCCAAGAATACCCGCGAATTCAAAGTCTACCGCTGGTCGCCCGATGACGGCAAAAATCCATCAATGGATACCTATCACGTTGATATGGATGATTGCGGGCCGATGGTCCTCGATGCGCTGCTTTGGATCAAGGACAATGTTGACCCGACGCTCACCCTGCGCCGCTCGTGCCGCGAGGGCATTTGCGGCTCGTGCGCGATGAACATTGACGGCACCAACACGCTTGCCTGCACCAAGGGCATGGACGAGATCAAAGGAGCGGTGAAAGTTTATCCGCTGCCGCACATGTCGGTCGTCAAAGACCTTGTGCCCGACCTCAATCATTTTTATGCCCAGCACGCCTCAGTCGAGCCATGGCTCAAGACCGTGTCGCCGCAGCCGCAAGCCGAATGGCTGCAGTCGAAGGAAGACCGCGAGAAGATCGACGGGCTTTACGAATGCATCCTGTGCGCTTGCTGCTCAACCTCCTGCCCGAGCTATTGGTGGAACGGCGACCGCTATCTTGGTCCCGCCGTCCTTTTGCAGGCCTACCGCTGGATCATCGATTCGCGCGATGAGGCCACCGGCGAGCGGCTGGACAATCTCGAAGACCCGTTCCGCCTCTATCGCTGCCACACGATCATGAATTGCGCGCAAGCCTGCCCCAAGGGGCTGAACCCTGCCAAGGCAATCGCCGAAATCAAGAAGATGATGGTGGAGCGCCGGGTTTAAAGCTTGGGATAAGCCATTTTCAAAATAGGCCCGGCCATCAGCCGGGCTTTTGATTCGGGCCGTATCCAGACTTCTTCAGACAAGCTTCAGAATTCTTCTGGCAGTCGGCAAACTGGGGCCAGCCGGAACCACAATCACGCGGTCGCGCCCTTCCGCCTTCGCACGGTAAAGTGCGGCGTCTGCCTGCTTGAAAGCAGAGTCAAAATCATCATCGAGGTCCCAGCCCGCCACTCCAAAGCTGGCGGTCAGTCGAATATTATCCGGCAGCCCGTCGATCTGCTGTAATGAAAATGCGGTGCGCAGACCTTCTGCGACGAGGCGGCTCTGTTCAGCAGTGGCGCGTGGCAGAAAAATTGCAAATTCTTCACCGCCAATGCGCGCAGCAGTCATGTTCATGCTGCGTAACAGGCCACTGAAGCACTTGAGTGCCATGTCACCGGCGGCATGCCCCCAGCTGTCGTTGACCCGCTTGAAATTATCTATGTCACAGACAATCAGCCATGATCCCGGTGCCGCATTTTCGGCCGCAGTGATGAAAGCATTACGGTTCAAAAGACCGGTCAGCCCGTCCGTGCAAGAAATGGCGCGGAAGTGATCTGCGGTTTGGTCGAGTGTGCGAAACATCAAGAGCAGTGTCATGGTCATGCCTGGTACTGCCATAGCCAGCATTGTTGCCAGCTCGTATTTCGAACCCTTGATCTGATGAAATGACGCTGCGGTATCAAAGAAAATCATATACCCAAAGCCGCGTATCGCGAAGATTATCGCCATCGCCATCAGGCAAAAATTGATGACATGGCTGACATCGTCCTTGAGTGCATTGCCTCGTGAGCGCCACGCAGCTTCGCCCATCAGCAACGAAACCCCCAGATGAAACGGGATCGTTGCGTGAATATACGGAAGCTTTTCAATGATCGCTGCACAAGCTACGAGCGTCAAAAGCGTTGCGAGGCCAAGCGAAGCGGGCCATTTGCGCTCAGATCCGGTCAACACGACAAATGTCTTGCATGTAAGCGCAGCGCTGGTGGTGAAGAGCACCAGTGTCAGGATCAAATTGGCATCTGTTTCAATGCCGATTGCAGCAAACATGAGTGTCGAGGCCATCGCGCCTATGCCTGCAATCATCCATGGCAGATGGGGATGGCCAGGAAATCTTCGACCCATGTGGATTGCCAACGCAAAGAAAGCCGCCAATATCAGGGCAAGCGTCAGAAAAACCACCTCTACCAATGCCATGCCCAAGCCCCGCGTATGAGATGGGTGAAGCTAAACCGGTGGCGCGAAATTCGGGTTAATGTGGTGGCAATCTTGTGCTTTCATAAGAAACAGGGTTTCCCGATTGTTAATGAAACGACCTTTTGCCGAATATTGCTGCGCATCAATGGCCTTGCAACTTGGCTTGGATGCCGCGACCATTCGGGTCAATTGGCAACAATAAAAGGTCTGCGATGGCGCATCTAGTCGCTGCTGTGCTTGATGTTCGAACGCTGGATCAGCCGGTCCGCGACGGTATGTTCGCGTTGTTCAGCCGCTACTATTCGGCAACGTCCAAAGAGCGTTTTGAAAAGGATCTGGAAGAGAAGGACAGCGTCATTCTGTTGCGGGACCCTCACGGGGCGATCTGCGGTTTTTCCACACTGGTATCCTTTCCGTTCACGCACGAGGGCCGTCATCTTCGCATCGTCTTTTCCGGAGACACGATCATTGAGCGCTCCCATTGGGGATCGCAGACTTTTGCCTATGCCTGGATCAGACATGTCGGAAAACTGGCGCGGCAGGCAAGGCCGCTGCCGCTTTATTGGCTGCTGATCGTCAAGGGTCATCGCACCTATCGCTATCTTCCTGCATTCGGTTTGCGGTTCGTGCCAGATTGGCGTGGTGAACAAGATGTCCGGCTCATGAATCTACGCAAAGCTGTTGCGACCGCGCGTTTTGGTGACGCATTCGATCCGTGCACCGGTTTGGTTCGCCACGCCCTTTCCCAAGGCCATTTGTCGCCGGAGTATGCGCAAATTCCCGAACGCGAGCGCAAGCGTCCGGATGTGCGCTATTTTCTCGAACAAAATCCCGGCTATGCCGATGGCGATGAACTGGTTTGTCTTTGCGAACTTGGCGTGGACAACATGCGCCCTTTAACGCGGCGGTTGTTTGAGCAAGGTTTGAGCTTATGAGCGGCTGGAACAAAATATTGCAGGCAGCGCAAATGCCACTGGCCGCGTTTAATGGCGCATTGCTTGATCCGGCGCAGGCACAAACTGACCTGTTGATGCTGTTCATTCGGGCGAACGAAAGTTGCGAATTCGGCCGGACACATGGATTTGTCAATATCCGCAGCGTTGAACAATATCGCTTCCAGGTGCCGATACGTTCTTACGCCGACTTCAAAAGGCCTATCGACCGGATGGCAGCCGGAGAGCCGGGCGTTTTGATCTGCGACCCGGTGGTCGCCTTTGAGGAAACCGGCGGTACGTCCGCGGGCGCCAAACTGATCCCCTATACACGAGGCAGTCTGGATGCCTTTCGCGCTGCGGTCCTGCCTTGGCTGGCAGAATTGGCAGGCCGAAGGCCCGGTGTTTGTAGCGGGAAAACTTACGTATCCATCAGTCCAGCCACACGCCGGCAGATGTTCAGCCCTGCTGGCATACCCATTGGCCTTGCGTCCGAAGCGGCCTATTTGGGTGAAGACCTTGTTGGCCCATTCCTGTCCATTCTCGTAGTGGCTCCCGAAATTGCCACAATTTCGGACGTTCACAGTTGGAGGATTGCTACACTCAGTGGCTTGATCTCCTGCGCAGACTTGAGCTTCGTGTCCGTCTGGAGCCCCACCTTCTTTCTTGGTTTGATCGAAGCAATAGCAGACAACGTCCGTGAAATTGAACCACAATTGGATCGGGCGGCAAAGGCAAGGCTTGGCGCATTCAAACAGTCAGGCGGCACGGATACATCCATTCTCTGGCCGCGACTTGACACCATTTCCTGCTGGAATGACGCAAGTTCAGCCATTTTTGCCGCCCGTCTTGCCACCTTGTGCCCACAGGCGACAATCGAGCCGAAAGGCCTTTTGGCGACAGAGGCTGCCATCACCATACCCTTTGCCGGCAAATCTTGCGACGGGACGCTAGGTTGCCTGCCCGCACTGACCAGCACATTCCTTGAATTCATCGACGACAATGGCGTTTCTCACCTCGCGGATGAATTGACGGTCGGTGCGGGCTACCGTGTCGTCGTCACAACGCCGGGCGGGCTCTATCGTTATGATATGGGCGATCGTGTGCTTTGTGTCGGCCACCACGGATTGGTCGCGCGGCTGGTGTTTCAGGGTCGTGCCGGTTTGGTAAGTGATATGGTCGGCGAGAAGCTTGACGAGGCTTTTGTGACGCAAGTTTTGGCTATGCTGCCTTGTGCGGCTGCACTTTTGCCGAGAGCCGTGCCGAAGGCCTGCTATGAACTCTGGCTGGATACCGATGTTGATCTGCACCCGCTTTCAGCTTTGGTCGAAACCCGACTTTGCCAGAACCCGCAATACGCCTATGCACGCAAAATCGGGCAGTTGGGGCCTCTGATTGCCTTATCCAAACCCGATTTTGTGGCGGCTCGGCAAGAAGCCCGACTGAAAACCGGAGCGCGCCTCGGCGACATGAAGCATGCCTCGTTGATTTTGGACTGAAGGACCAAGGATGCAATCTGCCCTTGCGGGTGCGGGCGAAGCGTTTAGACTCCATCTATTGAATCGCATGAGGCCAACGTCATGAAGGTTGCACTGGTTTCCCCGAAAGGCCCGCTCTATCGCTCGCGTGGCGGCATTTTCCGCAAGTCGCTGCGCTATCAACCGCTGACCTTGACGACGTTGGCAGCGCTTGCTCCGCCAGAACTCGACATTGATTTCCTGCTGCATGACGAAGGCACCGGTGACATCCCGCTTGATCTGGATGCGGACCTTATTGGCCTCACGCTGATCACCGGTAGCGCGCAGCGCGGATATGAACTTGCCGCCGAATTTCGCAAGCGCGGGAAAACCGTGGTGCTCGGCGGCCCGCATGTGACGCTTTTGCCGGAAGAGGCCCAGCAGCACGCCGATGCCATTTGCGTTGGCTATGCCGAACACAGTTGGCCGCAACTGTTGCGCGATTTTGCATCCGGCCAAATGAAGCCGCGCTACAATCAGGGTGCGGATTTTCAGCTGACCAATCTGCCATTTGCGCGCCGCGATCTGCTGGACGGCCGCAATTATCTGACGCAGGCCGTCTTCGAGGCCACGCGCGCCTGCGCCCATGACTGTGAGTTCTGTGTCTCGCCGACTGCATGGGGTCGCAAGCAGTTTCAAAAACCGATTGACCATATTGTCGAAGACATCCGCCGTGTCGGGGCAAAAAAGATATTGTTCATTGATCTCAATCTGATCTCGGACAGGGCGTATGCGCGGGAGTTGTTCACTGCGCTGATCCCGCTCAAAGTGCGCTGGTTCGGGTTGTCCACCAGCCTGATTGGACGTGATCCTGACCTTATGGAGTTGATGGCGCGGAGCGGCTGCACGGGGTTGTTGATCGGGTTCGAGACGATTTCGAAGGCCGGGCTTTCAGGGATCCGCAAGAGTTTCAATGATCCGGCGCTCTATGCCTCGTTGATTTCTGATCTGCATAGGCTTGGCATATCCATCCAAGGCTGTTTCGTGTTCGGCAACGATGACGATACACTTGCCACGTTCGATGAGACGGTGGATTTTGTTTTGGAAACCCGCATCGACCTACCGCGCTTTGCGCTTTTGACACCGTTCCCCGGCACGCCGCTGCACACACGCCTTCGTCGGGACGGGCGGATATTAACCACCAACTGGGATCTTTATGATGGCCAGCATGTGGTGTTCCAGCCCAAACAATTGAGTGTGGAAGAACTGCAGCTCGGCCACGAACGGGCGTGGCGGCGGGCCTATGGCTACCGTGCAATTGCCTCACGCGTCGCCATTGCCGGATCGCAAATCCCACTGTCGCTGGCGGCAAACCTTGGCTACCGCTATTATGCGCACCATCTCCACACGCACTATACGTGCGACTGGCCGCAGGTGGCCTCGAACGTCCGCGCGCCGCGGCCAGAGGCGGCTTGATGCGTCTGACTCTGGTTCACCCGGCCATCGGGCGCAAACCCGGGGTCAACTACATGCGCTCCTGGCAGATGGAACCGCTGCCGATCGCCTCGCTGGCGGGCCTCACGCCAAAGGATGTCGCCATCAACTTTTACGATGACCGGATGGAAGCGATTGACTTCGACAAGCCAGCCGATCTCGTTGCCATTCCAGTAGAAACCTACACCGCCAAGCGTGCCTACCAGATCGCATCCGAGTTCCGCGCCCGAAAGGTTCCGGTGGTCATGGGCGGCTTCCACGCGACGCTCGCGCCGGAAGAAGTGGGAAAATACGCGGAAGCCGTAGTGATCGGCGAAGCTGAAAACCTGTGGGCCAGTGTTATAGACGATGCGCGGTCCGGGCGTTTGCAGCCGGTTTACAAATCCAACGATCAGCCGGACATGGCGGATGTGCGCTATGACCGCAGCGTGTTTGCCGGCAAGAACTATCTGCCGATCGGCCTTATCGAAACCGGCCGCGGCTGCAAGTTTCCGTGTGATTTCTGCGCCATCCAGACCTTCTTTGACCGCACCGCACGGCACCGGCCGATTGAAGCGATCTATAAAGATCTGGCGGCGCTTAGAACCAAGACAAAACTCTTCTTCTTCGTCGATGACAATTTCGCGGCTGACATTCGTTTTGCTGGCGAACTTGCAGATGCCATCGCGCCGCTCGGCATCCGCTGGATCACGCAGATGAGCATCAATGCGGCACATGATGAGGTGCTTCTGGACAAGTTGCGCAAGGCCGGATGCGTCGGCGTGCTCATAGGTTTTGAGAGCCTGGATGAGACGGTACTTCGGGCGATGCGCAAAGGTTTCAATACAATGAAGGGCGGGTTCACCAAGGCGCTCGAAAATTTACGCCGTCACTCCATTCGGGTCTATGGCACCTTCGTGTTCGGTTATGGCGAAACGAAAATGGACGCGTTTCAGGAGGCTGCGGATTTCGCGACCGACCAGAAATTCTACATCGCGGCCTTCAATCATCTGACGCCGTTTCCCGGCACGCCGCTTTACAAACGGCTGCAGCAGGAGGGCAAACTGCTTTATGAAAACTGGTGGCTTGACGAGCGCTACCGCTACAATGATCTGCCGTTCCGCCCCGAGGGCGCTGAGCCGGACGACATTCGCCAAGGGTGTCTGACCGCACGGCGCAGCTTTTATGGCTGGAAGAGCATTGCCAAGCGATTTGCTGACAAGGTCAACCTTTCAGACGGGCTGATGGCGCGCAACTTTCTGCCGATCAATTATATGCACCGTGCCGAACTCTCGCAGCGCGACCGGTTTCCACTGGGGGATGTTCAATGGCGCGGCACATTGATCCCGGCACATTGACGGGCGGTCTTGTCACCAAAGACCTCGTGTTCTCGCTGGCTACCAAAAAGGACGAGCCGGACCTTCGCCGCCTCTTGCGAGACAACAGGCTTGGTGGGCGCTACCAGATCACATTGGAGCGTGAACCGAACGCATTCGCCGCGGATTTCGAGCTGGCCAATTTTCAGGCGTTCATCATCGCGCGGACGCGTGAAACGGGAGAGCCTGTCGGCCTTTGCGAGAAGGCCGTTTGGCCCGCTTTCGTCGATAGCGCTGTTCAGTCTTTGCCCTATATCGGGGCCCTGCGAGTAAGTGAAAAATACCGCAACCGGATTGCTGTACTCAGGGGCGGCTTTGAGGCACTGCGCTTGCTTGGCCATTGCGAGGGAGAGTTGCCTTTCGCGCTGACTTCGATCACATCCGACAATCAGGTTGCCAAGCGCATTCTCACCGCGAATTTACGTGAGCTTCCGGCCTATCATCCAGCGGGTGATTTTTCGACGTTTGTCATGCGGACCAAGCGGACGCGGCCAGACACTTTCGTCTCTGAAGGCAGTGAGGCTGATCTGCCGGAGATTGCCAATTTCTTGAACCTGACCAATTCGAAGTTTCAATTTGCCTATGTTTGGTCACGAGAATCGCTTTTGAATCTCGGTGCATTCGGGCTGAAGCCTGAGCACTTCCTCATCTATCGCATCGGCGGCAAGCTGCGCGGCTGTCTTGCTGTGTGGGATCAAAGTGCCAACCGGCAAACTGTGATGCGCGCTTATCCTCCGCTGCTTTCCAAGTTGCGCCCGCTGGTTAATCTTGCAGCGCCATTGGTTGGCATGCCGCATTTGCCCAGGATTGGTGGTGCGATCCGTCAGGCGATGCTGTCGCACCTGGCCATTGAAAATGATGATGCCGATGTGTTTCGTGTGCTGCTGGCTGAGGGTCTTTCGCAAGCCCGTGCACGTGGTTTGGATGCGGCATCCATCGGTGTTGCCACCTCCCGCAGTTTGCATAGTGCGCTGGTGAAACATATGCGTACAATCGAGTACCGGACGTCTTTGTACCTTGCGCATTGGTCAGAGGGTACCGATGCTGTCGCTTCGCTGAAACCTGCAACACCGCATCCGGAAATGGCGCTGCTTTGATGAAGAATATCAGCGATACCGAAGCCTACACGCTGTTCGACCATGTGTTTTCAAAAACCATCCGCTCGCTCTCCCATGTTGTCGGTTTGAAGAAAATCACCCAGCCTTTCTGGAATCGCTGGTTGGCATCAGGCGTCGATGAGGCGATCATTTTCCGGTTTCTGGATTCAGTCGGGACAATTGATGCCTGGGCCGAAACGGCCAAGACGGTGGTGCGCGATGAAGTTGAAGCGTTTGAAAAGCGTCGCTCTAATCTGTCCAAAGCGCAGGAAATCCGCGCCCTTCGTGATCTCTCCTACATTTGCAACATGGCGCAATGGGGATGTCTGCCGCTGACAGACGACCGGCGCGCGCTTTATGCCAAATGCCGGGACTATTATGTCGAGGCTGAGACACTCGCGTTTCCGCAAATCTACAAGCGCATCGAAATACCGTTTCAGCGCAAAACCCTCTACGGCAATCTTCACATCAGGAACGCCACCGCCCCGATGACCGTCATCATCCATGGCATTGACGGCTGCAAGGAAGAGCATTTGGCAACCGAGCTTGCGCTTTATGAGGCAGGGTTTTCGACCCTGTGTTTCGATGGACCCGGACAGGCCGAATCGCTTCTGTTGAACGGCATGCTCTGGACCGGAGATTTCTACAAATCCATCTCTGCGGCCATCGACCGTGTGGGCGAAATCCGGGGCGCAGATGTTTCGCACACCGGGGTTTTGGGCATTTCCATCGGCGGCATGTGGGCCTTGCGTGCGGCAGCGGACGATGCGCGTATAAAAGCCGTGTTTGACCTTGGTGGACCGATCCACACCCGCGCCTTTCCCAAGCTGCCGTTCCTGATCAAGACGCGTATGTGTCAGGTCACCGGTGCGCGCGAAAGCCATGCAATCTCGGCAATCCTTGGCCAGATAAACATTGAAGATGACGCTATCCTTTCAAGTATAACCGCAAGTGTGCGCATGCTGCACGGCAGCCGCGACCGGGTTGTTTCCGTCGCCGACAAGGAATGGCTCTTGCAAAAACTGAAGCGTTTTGACCATGAGCGCCACTTGAGCCTTCGCGTGATCGAAGGCGGCGATCATTGCTGTACCGGGCATTTTGATGCCGTGAGGGAGGATCTGGTACAATTTTTCAAACAGGAATTATTTGCGCGCGGCTGAGCCTTCAACGGCGAAATCCGGGTCAAGCAATTGCGCTTTGGTCTCGGCCAAAACCTTGCAGGCTTTTGGATAGAGAAACATCATCGCGCCAAATGACAACAGCAGTCCGCCCGCCACGTCTGCAAAGCCGTGCTGGCGCGTCAGCAGTGTTGAAAAGACGATGGCGACAGCCCACAGCGCAACACCTGCCTTCCAGTAGCCGCGCACCAACGGCATGTAGGCAATCACTGCCGAAACCGACAGTGCCACATGCAGCGAAGGAAAGTTGTTGCCATCCAGATTGACCGCATCGGCAATGCGCATCAGCCAACCGTTTGCCTGACCAGTGTCGACGACTGGCGGCAAAACGGGCATGAGATAAAATATGGTCAGGGCGATGATCAACTCAAGTCCAAGTGTCACCCCGAAGGGCAAAAGCCTGTCTGGCGATTTCAACAGAAATGGCGCGATCATCAAGAGTGGCGTGATGGTCAAATAAATCGCGGCTGCAGATGGTACAAACGGAAACATCCTGTCTGCCGCGAGCGATAGGTCCAGCGGGCTTTGTGCCGTCTGATACAAAATGTCCCCGGTGACATAGACGAGCGCAAACAAACCGGCGAAGATTGCGGACAGAAACAGGTTCACCGTCAAATCATTGCGGCGCAGTGTCTGCGGCGCAACCTCTTCGCCCGGCAGCGGTCGCGGACCTGCCCACATCAGATAGAGAATGCGCCAGTAGTCGATGTGGGGATCATCGTGCTGCTCGGCAGTTGGCAACGCTTGCCAGCGGATGCTGGTCTGGCGATGGTGACAAAGGTGAAAATGATAGTTGAGAAACAGCGCGCGAATGATTGGGCTGACCCGCAAGTTCCACGCACCTTCTTCGCGA
>JANMEX010000166.1:0-1817 GCA_031377485.1 Phyllobacteriaceae bacterium | reverse complement strand
TGAAAAACAGCGCATAAGACACTGGTGTCCTGATGTTGACGGAATGGAAACTGGAAACCGCTAATTTTCCATAGGTGTGAGCGCTGGGATGGCCTCACCATGCGGACAGGGTTTCCATGGGCTATCTACCGATCCAGAAGTTGATCCATTGGCTGACCGTCGCCCTGATTGTCATCCAATGGTGGACCAGCGCCGCCATCTATCGGACCCATGCACCCAATCCGCTTGGCATGAAGCCCAATCCGGTCGATCTCTTTGAACATAAACTTCACATTTACACGGGGCTGTTCATCGCAGCGATGACGGTACCACGATTTGCAATACGCTGGCATTACGGAACACCAAGCCTCCCAGCGGATGTAAATGCTCTTAACCGCAAAATGGCGCGGGCAGTGCATATCGGATTTTACGTCACACTGGTTTCGCTCGGCGCATCAGGATTCATCACATCATACCTTTGGTTCGGCATGGGAATTGTGCACCAATTGATAGTGAAGCTGCTTTATTTGCTAGCGTTCCTTCATATTGGAGGCGCAATCATTCATGTCGCCAGCGGACATGCAGATATTCTGATGCGGATGCTGCCGGCCAAATGGAGTAAAAAGCGTAACAGTATATAAAGAATTTGAATTACGCAGCTTTCCACCATCACTCCAGCACGAGAGCATAACAGTTTGGTTGCTTTCGGCTTTCGACTTGGATAGGGCAACAATCTCACACATTGAGATCGAAAGTTGAGTGATCCCATGTGAATTGTGGTAATACTTGCTCACAAGTTGGCGAGAATATAGTCCACGCGGCTAACGGATGGCAGCACCGGTACGCGGACCACAACGTGACCAAGTTCGGAATACACTTCAAACAGCAACTCGTGAATTCGGGCCTGCCCTGCGGTGTCTTCAGTGCGCGCATAGTCCGCAGCCAACGGCAAGAGGTCGAGAAGGAACACCTTCTTGTATGACGCGGACCGTACAGCTTGGAGCAAAGCAGGATCGGGACGAAGCTTCAAGAACCGATAATAGGCGAGAGCGTCCGGCATTGCGCGATCAAGGAACACGATCTCTTGGGGATCAAGCGACGCCTCTTGTTCAATCTGCATTGCCGTGACGCCTTTTTGAAACTCCTGCTGATTTGCCCGGATTTCCGCAACCGTCCTGCCAACAATACGCTGGGTGTCGATATAGTGGCGGGCATGCTCAATTGTTGTTTTATAGCCGCGCAGATGCAGCGCATTGACGGTCGTGGTTTTGCCCGAACTTGGCCCGCCCGTGATGACATACCAATTCGTCGCCATTGAACAATCCAGTGCGGCAAGTTCAGATGTGGCCTAATAGCATAACGGCGTCACGTCGAGTTTGATGAACATCAACCCTATCGGTGCAGATTTCGGTTAGTGTCTAACGTTGAAACGCCTGTGTTTTCGCAAAGTACCCTGCGACCACACCAATCCATTTGGTCAAATTCGCCGATCGATAATCGATTGTTGGAAGGCAGACGTTCTTAATCGAGGCTGAAATGCGAAGCTTTCCTTTTCATGCCCAAGCAAGTGGCATCATTGACGCTCCGGTAGAAGCTGTGTTCGAGTTCCTTGATGATCAGGCGAACCTGTCAGCGCACATGAGCAAACCATCTGCCATGATGTTGGGATCGGCGATGGCTATCCAAATGGAGGCCGACCATACGCGAAATGTCGGTTCCAAATTCGGATTTACGGGGCAAATATTCGGCATTCCTTTGGCGGTGTACGAGGTGGTGACTGCAAGAAATCCGCCTTTTAGCAAAACTTGGGAGACAACGGAGGAACCCTGCCTGTGGGT
>JANMEX010000140.1:0-6425 GCA_031377485.1 Phyllobacteriaceae bacterium | reverse complement strand
AAGATATTGCCGCCATGCCAGGCGTGCAACGGCTGACGGTTGACAATGCTGTCCGGCAGGCTGAACGCGCCGCAAGACTTGGCATTCCGGCGATCGCAACTTTCCCGAATATTCCGTTTGATCGCAAAGATGAAAGCGGTTCGCACATTCTGGATCCGGATAATCTTATCAACCGCGCCACCCGCGCCATCAAAGCCGCCGTGCCGGAAATCGGCATCATCACTGACGTGGCGCTTGATCCGTTCACCAGCCATGGGCACGACGGCATTTTATATGACCGCATTATTTTGAACGACGAGACAGTGGAGGTTCTGGCACGCGCTGCTGTCGAACAGGCCAATGCGGGTGCCGACATCATTGCCCCGTCTGACATGATGGACGGGCGCGTTGGTGCGATCAGGGATGCGCTGGACGCTGCCGGACACAGCCAGGTGGCTATCATGTCCTATGCCACCAAATTCGCCTCTGCATTTTATGGACCCTACCGCGAAGCAGTCGGAACCAAGGGCCTGCTGAAGGGCGACAAGAAGACGTACTATATTGACCCGGCCAACTCCGACGAGGCGGTGCGCGAGGCTGAACAGGATCTGGCGGAAGGTGCGGACATGATCATGGTCAAGCCCGGCATGCCCTATCTTGATATCATCCGCCGCCTGAAAGATACGTTCGCAGTTCCGACTTTCGCCTATCAGGTCTCAGGCGAATACTCGTCCATCATGGCAGCAGCAGCCAATGGATGGATCGACGGCGACAGGGCGATGCTCGAAAGCCTTCTCGGCTTCAAGCGTGCTGGCTGCGACGGGATATTGACGTATTTTGCGCCGCGCGTGGCAGAGATGTTGAAGGCGGGCGGCTAGGTTTTTCAGTTTACCCTTCGATTTGGCACTGTTGCGAGGTTATTCGCTTTTCAAGATTGCAAGGTAGGAAGCGAACAACACCACAAAAAGCACATCGAGCCAAATCGCTGTGCCCGCCCCTGCATCTGTAAACCCATAGCTAAACACGAGGCCGATGAAGGCAACTTTGCTTATGCTGGCGACAATTAAAATGGGTGTCCGCATTTGCGGATGGAATGCGCCGTAGATCAACATCGCACCAACCAACGTGATCAGGATCGCCCAATTGCGGACAAGCATTTGCGCCAGTGGCTCGCCAAGTGATTGGCCGAACATCGACTGAAGCACTGTATCGGGAGAAATGACCGCAAAAAACATGGTGCAGGTGATCAGTCCGGAAACCAACATTACCGGTTTGATTGTGCGCGTTGTGAGTTTCATTTTCTTAACCTGGAATTTGGATTTCAATTTTGTCGTTTCAGAACTCGTTTAGCGGGCGATTCGTGATTACCTGCTGTTGCGGATGAGATTCACACCGGTTGCGATCAGCCAGAGCGTCAGCCCCATAAAGCCAGTAATCGTTGCGATCGAGAACAACTCGCCATTGCCGCCAAGAACTAGCGCCAAGCCCTCACCTGTTCCGAGCCCGATGGCAAGCGATGTGACGAAGCCAATGGACGCCGTGACGCGGGCATTTTCGCGCCACTGGACGAGCGAAAGCATCAGGACAAAAAGAACCGTCAGCAACTGACCCAGATGCTCTCCGATGGCCACACCGCCCCAGGCATTAAGAAGATCAAAGGTCCGTTCCGCCTGATAGCGGGCAGCTTCGGATGCTGCTGGATCAGCGTGTGCGGCAGCAACTGCGGGGATTGCAAACACCCAGCGCAGCAGACCAATTGCCTGCATTGTGCCTGCCAATGCACCGAATAAGGCAGCGCCTATGGAAAGCGCGGGCGCTGATTTGATGCGCTCCGGCGTGATCGAAAGTGCCAGCGCCATCGGTGCCAAAGCCAACGCGGCAATGGCAAATGCGTACCAGGTCAGGATCAGCATTGGCCCGCCGCTCGCAAACAGGTCCAGCGCCTCACCTGCGGGGCGGCGCAGGATGTCGGGATACTGGTAGATGCTGGCAAGCGTTGAAAACGGGACATTGAAAAGGATTGCAAGCGCAATCGCCGCGCCGCCTGTTATCGTCGCAGTTTTATTGCCGCGCGGCAGTTTGCCTCCGATAGAAGTGTCGATGCTGAGGGACTGGTTCATAATATTTTCCTTTGTCACTATGTGGTGACAATTATTTATCACCAGTCGGTGACATTGGCAACAGATTTATCACCATTTGGTGACAAAATGTTGGACGCAAGCAATTCCATCCGCTAACATTATGTTCTTAATGGAGATTTTGAATTGAACGCCAGCATTGAACCGGTCGAAGGCAAGCAGCGAGACCGGGCAAAGACGCATGAGGCTATTCTTTCTGCAGCCAAAGATGTTTTGGCAGCAGAAGGTTTTCAGGGTTTCGGCATCAATTCCATCGCGCGTCGGGCCGGTTGCGACAAACAGTTGATTTACCGCTATTTCGGCGGGCTGGAAGGCCTTACTGAAGCCATTGGCGCGGATTTGGCGACATGGATCAGCGATGCGGCATCGGCGCCTGCGGGCCAGCCTGCAACATACGCCGAGTGGGTGGAAACACTGCTCGCATCGTACATGGCGGCGTTGCGCCATAACGCTTTGGTACAAAAAATCGCTGCTTGGGAGATTTCGGAAGCTTCGCCGCTGGTCGCTCAACTATCCAAGGCGAGAAGTATGGCACTTGGACGTTGGATAGCCAAGCAACGGGGTGATTTGCTACCGCCCACCACAATCGATGCGCCGGCCACGAACGCCATCCTGATCGCCGCAGCGCAGCATCTGATCCTTGCATCCACGACGCTCGGCGGGTTTTCAGGACTTGCCTTGGCCAATGAAGCTGACTGGCAACGCGCTGAATTGGCACTCGCAACGATCATCCGCAAAGTCTATGCAGTCTGAACAATCAACAGGCTTTGTAAAAACCCATGAACAACTCACGCACATTCATTTTTGCAGGCGGCCTTTCCGGTGCGCTGGGTGTCGCCCTTTCCGCGGTCGCCGCACATCGTCAGGATTTGCCGAACCTTGGGACTGCGGCAAACATGTTGCTGTTTCATGCGCCTGCGTTTTTGGCGCTGAGCATGATGATTGAAAGTCGGACGCGTCTTGTCGGAAGCTTTGTGCTTGCCGCAGGCTTGACACTGTTTGCGGGCGATCTTTTGACGCGTGCCTATTTCGGCACGCGGCTGTTCCCCATGGCAGCGCCGACTGGGGGCACGCTGTTGATTGCCGGATGGCTGATGATCGGCATTTCCGCTTTCGCCACCGGCAAAACACTCAAATATTAGCGTTTAGCCAGCGCCCATGCGGTTCCACGCGTCAAGTCCGGCAATTTTATAGGCCTCTGCCAGCGTCGGATAGTTGAACGTGTTGTTGACGAAGAAATCGACTGTGCCGCCAAGGTTGATGACGGCTTGCCCGATATGGATGAGTTCGGTCGCGCCTTCCCCCACGATGTGGGCACCTAGGAGCCTTCGCGATTCCAGCGCGAAGATCATTTTCAGAAAGCCGGAATTCACGCCCATGATGTGGCCGCGCGATGTCTCGCGAAAACGGGCGAGACCACATTCGTAGGCGACGCCGCTTTTCTTCACTTCCTCTTCCGATTGCCCGACCGTGGAAATTTCCGGCACGGCATAGATGCCATAGGGAAACGTCTCCGGCGGCGGGGGAAGCTTAATTCCGAAGGCATGGCATGCGGCCACCCGCCCCTGCTCCATTGACGTTGATGCAAGGCTTGGAAAGCCGATGACGTCACCAGCGGCATAGATGTGCGGCACAGACGTTTGAAATGTCACCGGGTCCACCTTGATGCGGCCGCGGCTGTCAGCCTCGATGCCCACTTCGCCGAGCCCGAGACTGCCGACATTGCCTGACCGGCCAGCCGCATAAAGCAGCACTTCCGAGCGCACGCACCGCCCGTCAGACAGGTTTACTTCCACGCCGTTGCCGGTGACGACCACGTCCTTGATGGCGCAGCCGAGCCGCACCGTCATGCCCCGGTCGCGCATCTGGTGAACAAAATCATCCACCAATTCGCGGTCCACAAAATCGAGGATGGTCTCGCGCGGTTCAATCAACGTCACCGGAATGTCGAGAGCGGAAAAGATTGTGGCATATTCGACGCCAATCACGCCACCGCCGATAACTGTCAACGTGCGGGGCAATTTTTTCATGTCGAGAATTTCGTCGCTGTCGTAAATCCGCTCGCTGTCAAACGGGATGTTGTCCGGCCGATGCGGCCTTGTACCGACCGAGATCAGTGCGTTTGAGAAACCGACTTCGCTAATCTCACCTGTCTCCGAGGTCAGCATCGCCGTATGCGGAGCCGTGAATTTAGCAATTGCGTGCATGTGCTTGACGGCATTGCGCATGAACTGATGCTGCAAAACTTCAACTTCGTGATCGAGCGTTTTGTGAAGACGCGAGATCAGGTCATTGGCGGAGATGTCCTCCTTGACCCGATAGCCGCGCCCGTAAAAGCCACGCTCGCGCCAGCCAGAAAGGTTCAGCACCGTTTCACGCAGTGTCTTCGACGGTATCGTGCCGGTATGCACCGAAACGCCACCCAAACGGCGTCCCTTGTCGACGATCAAAACCGATTTTCCCAGCTTGGCAGATTGGACCGCCGCACGGCGCCCGGATGGGCCTGAGCCTATGACGAGCATCTCGTATTGATTCATGAAAGGTTGCCCCGCTTATGGTTTACCACGACCAAGATCCCCGACCGTAACACGGTATCCTGACGAGCAACCTTCAGCCACACAATCGCGAAGTTTGGGGCAAATGCCTAGTGGCCTGCTGTAGAAAATCACTTTCGGCCAATCTTGAAAAATTTGGTAAAAAAAACGCCGCCTGCACTCCCGATATCATTTTGCGGAAATGCCGACGGCGGCTTTGGGTTTATAAAACTGCCTGCTTAGTTGACAGCTTCTTTCAGCGACTTGCCGACCGTGAATTTCGGCACATTGCGCGCCGGAATTTTGATTTCAGCACCAGTTGCCGGGTTGCGCCCTGTCGAAGCTTCACGCTTTGCAACGGAGAATGAGCCGAAACCAACGAGCCGGACATCGCCGCCCTTTTTCAGTTCCTGGGTGATTGCATCGAACACAGCATCAATTGCTGCATCCGCATCGGCCTTGGTCATTTTTGCTGTTTCTGCAACTGCGCTTACGAGTTCTGCCTTGTTCATCGGCTTATCCCTTGTTGTTTTGATTCGCGGTGCCAATCCTCAACCCGAGTTCGGAACAATTACCAGTGCCGATTGAGGTGAATCGAATATTTTTGCACTATTATCGCAAATCTTTCGCTGGATTTTCTGTATTTTTCGACTTTATTCAGTGCAGCCGGCTAATTTTTCTCAAGATATTGCATGGCGCACATGGCATTCCCATATCGACTGTACTGGTTGGCAAAGGAATTCAACGCCATGACTGTCGTAGATAACAACACCGGCAAAGTTCTGGGCGCAGACGATTTGCGCGCTTATGAAAATGTGCGGACCCGCCGCATCATGGCCGTACTGATTGACTGGGCCATCATTGTTGCCCTGTGCATTCCCGTAGCCATCGTCATATTCATTCTTGGTGTCGCCACGCTCGGGCTCGGCTTTGCGCTTTATGGTGCGATGTTTCCTGTGCTTGCGCTTCTCTACTCCGGATACACGATTGGCGGACGCTCACAGGCGACTGTCGGCATGAGGATGATGGATATTCACGTTGAGCGCCTCGACGGCAAGCCGGTGGATTTTATGACAGCTGCCGCGCACACATTTTTGTTTTGGGCAGCAAATGTGCTTTTGACGCCGTTCATTTTGCTGGTTACATTTTTCACCGATCGCAAACGCGCCTTGCATGATTTGCTGACTGAAAGCGTCATTAAGCGCGGGAACTTGGCGTAATGAGTTGAACAGGGCTTGAATTTTTCTGCAAGACCTTCATGCTTGGCTATCAAACGCCAAGCATGAGTCATGACCCACCAACCCACCTCTTCGACACCGCAATTCTATCTGACTGCGCCTCAGCCCTGCCCCTATTTGCCGCAGCGGTTTGAGCGGAAGGTGTTTACGCATCTTGTGGGTGAACGGGCGTCGGACCTTAATGATCTTTTGACCCAAGGCGGCTTCCGTCGCTCGCAAAATATTGCCTATCGCCCCGCATGCGAAACCTGTCGCTCTTGTGTTTCTGTTCGGGTGTTGGTGCAAGAGTTTCAGCGCTCGGCGAATATGGAGCGAAATTGGCGAAAGAATTCGGATATTATCGGTTCGGAATACAAGGCGGAGCCATCAAGCGAGCAGTATTCCCTGTTCCGCATAATCAATGACAGACATGTCTGCCATGCCGCCATCGCCGTGTCTGGCATCAAGATATTTGCGAAACAGGGAATACTGCTCGCTTGATGGCTCCGCCTTGTATTCCGAACCGATAATATCCGAATTCTTTCGCCAATTTCGCT
>JANMEX010000139.1:0-2270 GCA_031377485.1 Phyllobacteriaceae bacterium | reverse complement strand
GGTAATTGCCAGCACCATGATCAGAACGATGTAGGCAAGCGCACAGGACTTGCCGGTCTGCCATTCCTGGAACGCGAACTTGTAGAGCTTGATCGAGACCAGTTCGGTCGTCGGCTGCGTCGACAGGATGTAGGCGATGTCAAAGGTCTTGAACGCTTCCATCGTCCGGAAAATCAGGGCTATAAGCAAAAGCGGCGATACCAGCGGCAGGGTGATGTGAAAGAATGTGTACCATGACCCGGCACGGTCGATAGCTGCGGCCTCATAAAGGTGTTGAGGCACGGCCGA
The DNA here is from genome assembly GCA_031377485.1 of Phyllobacteriaceae bacterium. Classification (GTDB taxonomy): domain Bacteria; phylum Pseudomonadota; class Alphaproteobacteria; order Rhizobiales; family Rhizobiaceae; genus JANMEX01. The sequence goes on along the minus strand of JANMEX010000139.1, from coordinate 1,982 downwards.
AAGGCCAGCCAGCGATAACAGCATAACGAACGGCGCCCACATCCAGATATCCGTGATTGCCACGGCATAAAGAGCAAGATCAGCATCGGACAACCAGGCGAGATTGCCAAGACCGAGCACATAGTTCAGCGGTCCCCAGGACGGATCGTACAGCAGTCGCCAAAACAAGCCGACCACCGCCGCCGACATCATCATCGGCAACATCAGTAGTGTTGTGATCAAGCCTTTGGCGGGAATCTTCCGGTTAAGCAGCAGCGCAAGGCCAAAGCCGATCACCATCTGCCCGAACACGGACACCATGACATATTTGGCTGTCACCCAGAAATTGTTCCAGATGCGCGGATCGTTAAGGAGCTCGCGGTAATTGGCAAGTCCGATAAAATTTACAGGCTCATTCACCGAGGCGCGAAAATCGGTAAACGAGTAACCGAGTGAATAGATTAGCGGAAACACGTTGAAGATGATCAGGAACATGATCGTCGGAATGATGAAGACGTTCCTGATGGTCAGATCGCTCCAACCGCGGGCTGCCGCCTTTGAAGACGGATGTAGTGTGGCAAGTCCGGCCATCTGGTCCTCACAATTCAAATTGGAATTCGGGAGGGGAAATCACCCCTCCCGTTCGCCGTGGCAGGAGGATTAGCCACCGCGTCCGTATTTCTTGAATGTTTCGTTCCACTCCTTGGCGACGGTGTCGAGCACCGCTTGCGCGCTGCCGCCTTCGCCGCTGATGATGTATGGATAAACGTTGTTGTTTATCTGCGTCAGGAGCTCGGCGTATTCAGGCACCGCCCAGAAGTCCTTCACCATGAACATGGTCTGGTAAAACGCTTCATTGTATGGCGTTGCCTTGCGGAAGGCTTCGGATTCCAGAACGGCCTTGTTGCAGGTGTAACCGCCAAGCTCGGCCCATTTCTTTTGGGTCTCATCCTTGACGAGCCATTCAAGAAACTTCATCGATTCTTCCTGCTTCTTTGAATAGGACACAATGGAAATGCCCTGTCCGCCAAGCGCAGCATGCTGTTTGCCGTCCGGGCCCGCCGGGTTGGCGAAATAGCCGGTCACATCTGCATTTGGGTTCGACGCCTTGTTGGCAAGTGCCGGAAAGAAGGCGAAGAAGTTGAGGCTCATGGCCGCGAGGTTTTCAGTAATGGCCTGATTGCTTTCCTGGAAGAAGGTTTTGCCCCAGTTCGGCGGTGTGAAGCCGTATAGCTGCTTGTACATTTCGACCGCTTCAGCGTTCTTCGGCGTGTTGAGAATGCCATCGACCTTATAGGTGGAATAATCGCCTAACTCGCCGCCATAGCTGAAGATCGCGCCTTCAATGCCCATAAGCATCGCGTCATAGCTGTTGTCGGTGTAGATGGCGATGCCATAGCGCTTCTCGTCGGGACGATAGAAAAACTCGGCGATGTCGCGCAGTTCCTTGTAGGTCTTCGGCACGGCAAGATCATAGCCATACTTCGCCTTGAAGGCCTCCATTTCCTTTGGGTCTTCAAACCAGTCCTTGCGATAAGCCCAGCCGGCGGCGTCACCTTCAAGCGGAATAGACCAGTATTTTCCGCTGTTGCCGGGATATTCGGCATAGGCCTTGACTGTGGCCGGTGCCATGGAATCCAAAACTTTATGCTTGGCGTAGAAGTCGGTCAGGTCAACGTAATGACCGCCGGTTGAGCCAGCACCGACCCATTGGGAATCACCCACGACCATATCAAAGGCATCACCCTTGGCGTTGAATTCGGCGAATGTCTTGGTCTGGAAATCCGGCCAGGGAGTCGTCTGGACAGTCACCGTAACGCCGGTCTCGGCGGTGTAGATGTTGGCCAATTCTTGCAGATAGTTTGCAGGATCCCATTCAGCCCAGAAAATCGTGAGTTCTTCCGCCTGGGCGGCCGCGTGGAATGAACCCGTAAGGGCCATCGCGGTGCCCAAAGTCAGCGACATGAATGTGCGTCTTAACATGCTCTCTCTCCCATTTCGTT
>JANMEX010000131.1:0-4121 GCA_031377485.1 Phyllobacteriaceae bacterium | reverse complement strand
CAGTGAAGAACGACAAGATTGCCTTCCGCCACGGACCGGATGAACTCAACTTTCTTTCCCGGATACTCCTTCGCCATCTTTTCGAAATAAGCGATGAATGCTTCCTTGCCGTCGCCGACATGCGGATTGTGCTGGATGTAGGTTTCGCCGGTAAATGCCTCAATCGCCTCGCGCGCTCGGCATTGGTTGAACATCATGTCGTAAAACGCCATGACCGTTTTGCGATTGTCATCAAGATTTGCGCTGTAGTTCATCGGGAAACCCCTTCGCATCTCTGCACTGCTAATTCCCGATGGCCACACCCTCGCGCCGCGAGTCTGCTCCACCGACAAAGCCGTCTGCCGTTACCACAATCGCCTGAATTCCAGACGTCATTTCAATGAGCTTGACTGCATGACCCTTGGCTTCCAGTGCAGGTTTCCAGCTTTCCGCTTCGGTGCCGGCTTCCAGTTCCGTGGGGCCGTTGCGACTGCCGAAATTGGGCAGGTCCACAGCCACTTGCGGATCGAGCTTCCAGTCAATCAACGCGACCAGTGTCTTGACCACGAAGTTGATGATGAGGCTGCCGCCGGGCGACCCGACCACTGCCTGAAGCTTGCCCGCTTCATCAAGTACGATGGTCGGCGCCATCGAGCTTCGCGGGCGCTTGCCGGGCTCGACCCGGTTGGCGACAGGCAAGCCATCTTTGGTCGGCATGAACGAGAAGTCCGTCAATTCGTTGTTGAGCAGGAATCCACTCTTTGTCATCAGACGGGCGCCGAAACCGTCCTCGATCGTTGTGGTCATCGACACGGCATTGCCAAACCGGTCGATGATGGAAATATGGCTTGTGCCATATTCGATGCCATCGGATGGCGCATGGATTTCCGCTTTTTTGCGCGGCGGCTCGCCCGCCTTGGCGGTTCCCATAGACTTGGCCGGATCAATCAGTGCCGCCCTTGATTTGAGGTACTGCGCGTCAAGCAACCCCTCGACCGGAACGGCGACAAAGTCCGGATCGGCGAGAAATTGCGCCCGGTCGGCAAAGGCTAGCCGCTGCGCTTCGGAGATCCAGTGCGCAGCTTCTGGACCGGCCGGCATTGAGGCCATGTTTTGGTCTTCTAGCGCGCTGAGCGTCTGCAACACGGCAACCGCGCCGGAACTGGGCGGGCCCATGCCGCAGACTTTTCTGCCCCTGTAGGGACCGCAGACTGCCGGGCGCTCGATCGCCTTGTAGCCTTTCAGGTCATCCAGCGTCATGTCGCCGGGATTGGCCGGATGCTTGGTTACGGTGTCGACGATGTCCTGCGCGATGTCGCCTGTGTAAAATGCATCCATGCCGCTTTGCGCCAGCGTGCGCAGCGTTGCCGCCATCGCCGGGTTCTTAAGCACTGTGCCTGCCGCTTTCGGAGTGCCATCTTCATTGTAGTACAGAGCCTTGGCATTGGGATCACGGCTCAGGAATTTGTCCTTGGCGACCAGACCGGCCAAGCGCGGGGACATGTTGAATCCGTTTTCGGCGATGGCGATTGCAGGCTCGAACAGTTTTGCCCAGGGCAGGCGTCCCCATTTCTTGTGCGCGGCTTCGAGTAATCGCGGGGTGCCGGGAACGCCGACCGAACGCCCGCCGACGACGGCCGCGTAAAATTCGGCCGGTTTGCCATCCGCCCACAAAAAGCGCTCCGGGATGGCGGCGGCAGGCGCCGTTTCGCGCCCGTCGATTGTTGCCATGTCTTTGCCGTCAAAATGCACCAGCAGCGCACCGCCGCCGAGGCCCGAACTTTGCGGCTCGACGAGATTGAGCACCAGTTGCACGGCAATGGCTGCATCAACCGCGCTGCCGCCTGCGGCCAGAATATCCTTTCCGGCCTTTGCCGCCAGCGGGTTGGCGGCGGCGACCATGTCGAGCTTGGTGGTTTCAGCGCTCTTGAACAGACGGCCGGTGCCGGCTTCCGGAGCGGGCGCCACAGCCTGGGCGTTGGCAGCAGCCACGCCAAAAGCGAGCAGCGCCAGCACCAAGCCTTGGCGCAGGCTTTTCAGAACAGAGGTGTGCGAACGGTTTTGAAACGGCGCATTGTTGCTCTCGTACATGACGAAAATCCCCTTCAGCCGAAGCGCTGATAGTAGGATTGATGTGCGGTCAGGTCAATCACAACCCCATTCGATCGGCACATGGCCGGCGTCATCAGTGCAGCGCTGCAGCCAGGAATTGATGTTCGGGAACCGCTCCATTTCAAAGCCGCCGCGCGTGCCTGCCGAATGGGTGTAGGCATAAAGCGCGATGTCGGCGACGGTGAATGTGTCACCGGCAATAAACGGCGTCTTGGCCAGTTGCGCCTCCATCACGCCCAGCACGCGGTGGCCGGCCTCCAGCAAACCTGCCAAAGTCTCCGGCGTGCGCTGCGCAGCGCGGTGTGGATAGTTCAAGATCGCGGCTCGCACCGCGATGGTACCTTCGTGATAGTTCTGCTCGAAAAACATCCACTCATGCACCTTGGCGCGGGCATATTTATCCTGCGGCACAAAGCGTGTGCCATCACCGAAATAGAGCAGTATCGCATTGGATTCCGCCAGCAACCGCCCGTCCTCCAGCTCGATCAGCGGCACTTTGCCGTTCGGGTTCTTGGCGCGAAAGGCATCGGAAGTGGTGACGCCGGAGCCATACTCTGCTGCGATGTGCTTGAACGGGATGGCGAGTTTGGCCAGCAGCAGCCGCACCTTGTAGGAATTGCCGGAACTCGGCATGGAGTAAAGCGTCAGCATATCGGGTCTCCCGTTGATGCTGCAAAGTGTTCTGGCATGGGCCTCAACACAAATGAAAGTTTGTGAACTGCCCTATTCGCAGCGCTGACAGATCACGCGGCGCGGTGGCCATAGCCGATGCCAGGCTGGTCTTCGACCACCAATCTGATCGCCGCCGCGCGCAATATCTCGCGGGCGTTCTGTGGCGTGGCTTCGACAAAGCGCCCGAATGTTGTTGGTGCAATTTTGGGGCGCGCAAGGACAAAGCCCTGCACATAGGTTGCGCCCGCAGCTTCGCTGAGCTCAAGCTGCCTGAGCTGTTCGATGCCTTCAAACACCGTCTCAATGCCGTGGTCGCAAAAGCGGCGGGCCATGTCCTTGATGTGGCTGTAACCGGGCTTGGTTTCCATCAGCCGTGTGATCCAGCGGCCATCGAATTTCACAATGTCCGGACGCAGTTTGGCCAGCCGCTCGGCGTCGGAATCATCCGCGCCATAATCATCAATCGCCAGCTTGAAGCCGTTGGCGCGAATGGTATCGGCCAGCGCGAACAAAAGCGCCGGAGACTTGGCCTTTCCTTCGGTGATTTCACACACCAGCCGTTGCGCCGCTGCGCCTGTTTTGGCCCATTGCTTTCGCAGGCCCGAGAGCGCCTCGGCAATGCCCATCCGGTCCGAAAATGTCGACGGGTCAAGGTTGATGAACAGCAGGGCGTTCTTGACCGGCAGCGTTGCGGCGTTGGCCATGTGCAGATCGCGCGTGACCGTCTCCAGCCGCCGCCGGTCCGGCCCTTGGGTCGTGCGGAACAGGGTCGCAGGCGATGAGGCGCGCGCGGCCATGAACGGGCGCACCAGCCCCTCAAACCCGGCGATCTCCGCCTTGCCGGTACGCAGCGTGAAAATTGGCTGGAACGCGCTTTTCAGGAGCCACGGCCCGAACAGCACAGCCTGCGTTCCGTCTTTTTGCGGCATCTGCCGGGTGGGATAGGCGTCTGACATCATCGAACCTCGTCTTGAAGTTCCTAAAATTGCGCGGATTGCTTCAAGAAAGCGTTAAGCATGTTGAATTTGCCATTTGATTGCCGGATTTTGCCTTGCGATTTCAGCCTCGCTGGCCCATAGGGACGGCGCGAAAACCTGCCCCAACGGAGTCCCCGCCATGGCCTTTCTTGCTGATGTCCTTTCCCGCGTGAAGCCTTCCGCCACCATCGTCATCACCCAAAAGGCGCGCGACCTGAAAGCCGCAGGCAAAGACATCATCTCGCTGTCGGTCGGCGAGCCGGATTTCGACACGCCCGACAACATCAAGGAAGCGGCCATCGCCGCCATCCGCCGCGGCGAAACGAAGTATCCGCCGGTTTCCGGCATTCCGCAGTTGCGCGAGGCGATTGCCGCCAAGTT
>JANMEX010000125.1:0-1763 GCA_031377485.1 Phyllobacteriaceae bacterium | reverse complement strand
CTGAACGTGGCGAACATCTGCATGCTATGGCACAAGCGCAGCACAGGCACAGCCGCTCATCGCTGGTTCCGCAACACCGTCGCCGAAGTGCTCTCGTCATTGTAGGCACATAGGAAGTCGAGACAGTCTGTATTTCCAGTTGAGTAACAGGAGCGCAAAAGCGGCGCGCGTCCGCAGAGATCACTACAGCAGTGCACGAAACTACGCTTCGCCCAGGCATGGGGCGATGTATTCCGAGAGGCGCACGGCGCCGACCTCTGTCCTGCCAGTTGAACTGCTTAAAAGTGGCGAAAAAATATCTATCCACCTCGCCCGAACCCGTCCGCATAATGCCGCCAGTTTGAGAAATGACAGGAAACAGCGAAATTGGACTGGCCGCTCGCCATCGACCGCAACCGGGACGCACTTCGCAGCATTGTTGCGGCGTTGTTTGCATTGGCCGGGCTTGCAGGGGTTGGCTCAGTCTCCACGCTGCCGCGCCATGTCCATGCCTCGATCATGCTTGTCCTGCGTCCGGCAGAATCGGCAGTCCGGCGGCTTATTGTCTTTGCCGCGCGTGGGCTTGTGCTGAAGCGCCAACCACCGCGCCTGATTCAGGCAGACCTGCCCGCATTCTCCTTCGCAAGCGCGTTGCGGACACCCGCCTTTTCGCTCTTCGATCCGCTCAAGCATTTTGACCTTGATGATTTCGACAACAGCGCCCTGCCGCGCAACAGCTTTTCCAGTTCGTATGACGAAGATATCCTGATCGCGCGGCCCGCACTGTCACGAGACGAGCCGGTCGATGCGGCCTCGCTCATTTTGCGTCTCAAGTCACTTCGCCGTGCGTTGGATAACCTGCACGGTCAGGCGCGCCGTCTGGTGAGATGGCAGGCGCGGCGGGATCTGGCGCTAAGGAGCACGGGTTTGTTCAAAAAGATGCGTGTCACCCCGTTTCGGCCCGGTCTCCCGCCCGGCTGGCGGCAGCGGTCGATTCACGCGGTCGATGATGTCCTGCGCGAGTGCCATGGCCTTGCGCTGGATTTGTTGAATGCGCCGGACACGTCGTGACGCTGGCGCCGCGGAAAATCGGAACATCGCAGATCTGTTTTGTTGCCAAAGCCGCTTTGGCGGCAACATCTCAGCATGCCGCCATTTCCATCACGCCCTCTTGCCATCCCCTCCACATTCCTCCAAAAGCCCGCCATGTTGCAAATTAATGATCTTTCCCTTCGCATCGCGGGCCGCCTGTTGCTCGATCACGCAAACCTGACGTTGCCGGAGGGCACGCACGCCGGGCTCGTCGGTCGCAATGGCACCGGCAAGACCACACTATTCAAGGCAATCACTGGCGATTTGTCGTCGGAAACCGGTTCCGTGTTTTTGCCCAAGGGCCTGAAGATCGGCCAAGTAGCTCAGGAAGCGCCTGCGACCGAACAATCACTTCTGGAAATCGTGCTTGAGGCCGACATTGAGCGCAATGCGCTGATGGCCGAATCCGAGACGGCGACCGATCCACATCGGATTTCCGAAATCCACATCCGCCTTGCCGACATTGAGGCCCATTCGGCTGAAGCGCGGGCGGCATCCATTCTGTCCGGTCTTGGTTTTGACGCGGCAGCGCAGGCGCGTCCGGCTTCGAGTTTTTCCGGGGGCTGGCGCATGCGCGTCGCGCTCGCGGCCGTTTTGTTTGCCCAGCCTGATCTTCTCCTCCTCGACGAGCCGACCAACTATCTCGATCTTGAAGGCACGCTGTGGCTTGAAACCTATGTTGCGAAGTATCC
>JANMEX010000062.1:0-6626 GCA_031377485.1 Phyllobacteriaceae bacterium | reverse complement strand
GATGATCCGGCTGCCGGAGTTGCAGCATTCGCCGGCGTTGAAATAGACGCCGAATGTCACGGCATCCGCCGCGCTTTCCAGATCAGCATCCGGGAAAATCGCCTGCGGATTTTTGCCGCCCAGCTCCAGCGCCACTTTCTTGAGTGTCGCCGAGGCCGCCGCCGCAATGCCCTTGCCGACTGCCGTCGAACCGGTGAAGGTCACCATGTCTACGTCCGGATGCGATGACATCAGCGCGCCAACCGGCTGGCCAAAACCGAGCACGATGTTGACTACGCCGTCCGGGACGCCAGCTTCAAGCAAAAGTTCGCCCAGCATCACCGTCGTCGATGGCGTCATTTCCGAAGGCTTGACCACGCAGGTGCAGCCTGCCGCAAGCGCAAACGGAAGTTTCTGAGACAGGATCCAGAACGGGAAATTCCATGGCGTGATGACCGATACGACACCCGCCGGTTCTTTCAGGATGATGCCGAGCATGTCACTGCCCAGCGTGTTGTGGCTGTCGCCATGCAGTGTGCGGGCGAGCGAGGCGGCATAGCGCCAGAGATCTGCAGCACCCTCGACTTCGCCCCGCGCCTGCGAAATCGGCTTGCCGCTTTCCAGCGTTTCGAGAATGGCGATCCGCTCGACGTTCTGTTCGATGAGGTCTGCCACCTTCAAGAGATACGAAGCCCGCGCCTTGCCCGAAAGCTCGCTCCAGCGGCCATCGTCAAATGCCGCGCGGGCTGCGGCAATCGCCGCCTTGGTTTCGCTCTCGCCAGCCAATGCCGACGTGCTGACCACCACTCCATGAGAGGGCGAGACACGGGCAAATGTCTTGCCGTCGGCGCTGTCTTGCCATTTGCCGTTGATCAGGTGACGGCCCTGAAACGGCTTTTCCGGAACAGCATTCCTGCTCGCCGGGACAATCGTAATCTGGTTCATTTCATTCTCCCGTGAAAACTGGTTTGCGCTTGGCGCGGAACGAGGCAACGCCTTCATGCTTGTCGGCGCTGGCAGCTATCATGCCGCTTCCCAGCGCCTCGATCATGGCGGACGCGTCCTCGCCGACGCCGGCGTGGATCATGTATTTGGCAACTTCCGTGGCCGCAGGCGATGTGTCCACCAGTTTGGCAGCGATGGCTTTCGCCACGCCAAGCGGATCAGCCGAAACCTCGGCGGCAAAACCAAGCGCCAGCGCCCGTTCCGCGCTCAATCTGCGCCCGAACAGTGCCATTTCCTTGATTACCGGTTCCGGCAAAAGTCGTGCAATGCGTTGTGTGCCGGACCAGCCAGGAACAATGCCGACGGACGATTCCGGCAGGGCGACCTGCGCGTGCGGCGCCATCACGCGGATGTCGCAGGCACTCGCCAGCTCAAGACCGCCGCCGAAGGCATTACCGTGCAACACGGCGATGGTTGGGCGGCCTAGTCGGGCGATGCGGTCGAAAACCCGGTGCCCGGAGCGCACCCAGTATCTCGCAAACTCTTGCGGCGAATAGCCGGCCCAGGCATTGATGTCGGCCCCGGCGCAGAAAAACCGCTCGCCCGCTGCTGTCAGCAATACGCACAGGATCGACGGATCGGCCTCGATCTCATCGCAGGCGTGGCAAAGTTCCACCAGCATATCCGGCGTCAACGCGTTCAGCTTGGACGGGTTGTCAAGCGTAATGGTGGCAATGCGATCCTGAACCGAGAACTGGATTCCACTCATAGCGTCAATCCCATCGGTTGCGGTGTCAGAAGCGATTTCGGCATGAGAACGGCATTTTCCGCGACTTTGACACGGCCATGCGACGCCTCGCCAATATCCCGCGCCGCATGGATGCCCGGCATGATTTCCGTCGCCACCAGCCCCTTGTCGGTCAGACGGATGACACAGCGCTCGGTGACATAGATGATGTCCTGCCCGGTTTCGCGCGCCCGCTTGCCGGAGAACGTCACATGCTCAACCGCGTCAACCATCTTGGTAAACTTGCCCGGCTTGGCAACGGTCAGCGCGTCATCACTCAGCGCCATCTCGGCACCGGCTTCGAACCAGCCAGAAAATACGATCTTTTTCGCATGGGCAGTAATATCGACAAAGCCGCCGCAGCCCGCAGTGAGGTATGGCTTTTTGCCGAGCTTTGAAACATTGACGTTGCCCTCTACGTCCACTTCCATGAATGACAGGAACGACATGTCAAAACCGCCGCCCTGAAAATAGGTGAACTGGTTTGGCGAAGGCATGAACGCATCAGCATTGGATGCGCACCCGAAAGCGAAACCCGTAAGCGGCATGCCGCCGACTGCGCCTTGCTCGATGGCCCAAGTCACGGATTGGGCATGGCCCTCCTCGAGCAACACCCGTGGCACCATGGCGGAAATGCCGAATCCGAGATTCGCCGTTTGACCTTTGCGCAACTCCATCGCCGCGCGGCGGGCGATGACTTTTTCAACACCGTGCTCGGCGAGATGAAAGCTCTCCCAGGGCCGCATGATTTCGCCGGAAATTGCCGGATCATAAAGCGTCTCGGTCGTCTGCTTTTGGTCAGGGTCGATCACCACCAGATCAACCAGATGCCCCGGCACACGCACATCATGCGGGCGCAGCGACCCGGCCGCCGTGACCCGTTTGACCTGCGCAATAATGAGGCCGCCATGGTTGCGCGTGGCAATTGCCTGATCCAGACCGCCAAGATACGCGCCTTCGTGTTCGTAAGTCAGGTTGCCGCGCTCGTCCGCCGTCGTTGCGCGCAAGATGCAGACATTCGGCACGATATTCGGAAAATGCAGCCAGGTCTCGCCGCCCAATTCGATCCGCCTGACGATCGGCGAAGCGGCTCCCTTGGCGTTCATCGCGCAGCCTTCGCGCACCGGATCGACGAATGTCTCAAGCCCGACCTTGGTCATCACGCCGGGTTTGCGTGCCGCCACGTCGCGATGCATGTCGAACAGGATGCCGGATGGCACGTTGTAGGCGGCGATCCGGTCATCGACGATCATGTGCCAGATGGCGGGCATCGGCAGACTCGACGGGCCCGATGGATAAGATCCGGCAATCACTGCCGAGATCAACCCGTCCTTGGCGATATGGTCGATGCCCTTGACGCCATACATGTCGCCTGCCGCAATCGGGTGCAGCATGGTGAGGTTCCGCGGGTGGCCTTCCGCGTCAAATCGCGCGCCAATTGCCGCCATCATTTTGTCCGGACAACCAAGTGCCGAAGACGACGAAACCGTCACCACCGAATTGTCGCCGATGCGCAAGGCAGCTTCAGTGAAGGAAACAATCTTGCCCATCTCAAGCTCCGTATTTTATGGTGACGCGGCTGCCGCTTTGCGCGGCCTGCTTGACAGCTTCGGCAACCGCGAGTGACTTGACGCCATCCCAACCGTCAGCAGCAGGTGTGCCGCTGCCCTGAACCGCTTCAACAAAGCGCTTCACCGACTGCCCATAAAGATTATGTTTGCTGTAGGCGATCGTCTCGCGACCGGCGTTGGTCACCAGTTCAATCTCGCCCACCGGCTGTTGTGTCATGATACCGCGCCCGAAAATCGAGCCTTCGGTTCCGTGAACTTCAATCCCGGTCCCGGCAAAGCCGTGGGTAAAACTCTCATGCGCCATAATCTGCGCGCCAGACGGCATTGACCAGAGGGACATGCAGCTGTCTTCAACACCAGTACCCATGCCGGACGAAGTAGCCATGGCGACCACATCGACAGGATCTTCGCCCAAATGGAATCGAACGGTATCAGCATCGTGCACGGTAATATCAGCGATCACACCACCGCCTGCTGCGGCATCATTGATCCGCCAGCCCTGCAGGTGCGGCGGCAGAAAGACGGCATGATGAACTCGCACCGACAGCACTTTGCCGATGCGGCCACCTGCGATGAGTTCGCGGATTTTGATGTGTGACCCGGCATTGCGAAGATGATGGTTGGTACCAAAAACGACACCCTGGCTCGTCGCAGTTTCGACCATTATTCGCGCATCACTCGCTTTCATCGCGAGCGGCTTTTCGCAAAGCACATGCTTGCCTGCGGCGATAGCTGCCAGAGCTTGCGGCATGTGTTTTTCATTGGTCGAGGAAATGTAAACAGCATCCAGTTTCGGGTCTGCCAGCATCTCTTCAATGTCCGTGGTCGAGTGCATGATATTGTGCGTTTGCGCATACGATTTAGCGTGATCTGCCATACCGCTGACAACCCATCCAGCCTCGCCGCCTTGGCTGCGGATGGCCGCTATCATATGTTCCGCCGCAATTGTGCTTGCGCCAACCAGACCCCAGAGCAAGTTGCATCTCCCAAATTTAGAACGTTCCATTTTTGTATTTTGGAACGATCCATTTGTCAACTAACCAACTGCGCTAAATGCAGTTTTCGTCGGAAAATCGGCATGGGATACTGACATTGTAAGCAAGCCAGCAGAAAATGGAAATTAGCGGGATTTGACCAGGCAGACTGAGATTTCAAGCTATAGACCGCACGCCACCACAACCAGTGGCATAATTATAGAGTATTTGTGCGATTTCCTTTGATTGATTGCGTCAGTTGGTTAGTTTCATTTTCATGAAATTCGAAATATTGCCAAAGCCCGATTTGATTGAATATGACTGTCACGCTTAAGGAAGTCGCAGAGAGCGCTGGCGTATCGCGTTCGGCGGTGTCCCGGACATTCACCGATGGCGCGAGCGTGTCTTCTAAAACGCGTGAAAAGGTGGAGGCCGCGGCGCTCGCATTGGGTTATGCACCAAGTATGATCGCGAGCAGCCTGACAACCGGGCGCACCAAGCTCATTGGCCTTGTCGCAAACAACTTTCAGAACCCGGTTTTTCTGCAAGTCTTCGACTTGTTCACGCGCACACTGCAGGCACGCGGATATCGGCCTTTGCTGGTCAACCTCACCGACGAAACAGACCCATCCTATTCGGTGCAAATGCTGAAACAGTATAATGTGGATGGAGTGATCATTGCGACATCCACGCTGCCCCCATCATTTGCACGGGCATTCCATCAGGCTAATCTGCCGGTCGTTCATGCCTTCGGGCGGTTTGATCCTGTGGCAAATGTTGATGTTGTCGGAATTGACAATGTTGCGAATGGAAAGCTGGCGGCAAAGACCCTGCTCGCCCGTGGTTATTTATCGATTGCTGTAATTGGAGGTCCGGAAACAGCAACTTCGACAAAAGACCGCATCAAGGGCTTCAAACAGGCAATGGCTCAAGCAAAAATTGCGATTTCCGACATTTCATACGCCCGCAGCTACACCCACACTGCCGGCGTGGAAGCAATGAGGTCCTTGCTCGAGCGAAAGAAAATCGAGGTGGTCTTTTGCGGAGACGATTTGATCTGCATGGGTGCCATGGATGCCGCGCGGACGGCAGGACTGTCGATCCCGCATGATATTGGCTTCCTTGGCTTCAATGATATGGAAATGGCCGGATGGCAGGCATATAACTTGACGACTATCCATCAGCCGGTTGCAGACATCATTCAGCGGGCCGTCGAGGTTGCAATTTGCATGGACGCCGCATCGACAACGCCAACCACCACGCTTTATCCATGCGAACTGGTTGAGCGCGGATCGCTCCGGCCAGTTATGTAACGACTAACGACGTGACGGCGGACGCGCATCTGTCCATGCCCCGCCCTTGGAAGCCGATTCTACGGCAGCAGTAATAGCTGCCATGGACAAAAGGCCGTCCAGCGCCTTTGGATAATGACAAGCCAGTGGATTTGGTAAGCGCTCTTCTTGCTTGGCCCGGATGGCTTCCGAAAGATCAGAATATATATTGGCAAATGCCAACGGCATGCCTTCAGCATGGCCGATGGTGACGCGCGAGGCGCGATCGGCCTCCAGTGAAAGGCCCGGTCCTCCACGTTCTAGAATTTCCGTGCGTCCGTTGAGCGGCGTCCAGTACAATTGATTGGGCCATTCCTGCGCCCAGCGGAGGCCACCCTTTTCACCAAAAACCTGAATATTGAGGCCATGCATACGCCCGATGGCAACCGAGCTCGTCCACAAGCGAAGCACCGCCCCGCCGCTCATTTTGAATGACACCATGGCATCGTCTTCGAGAGTGCGGACAGGCAGGCAGGAAACAAAGTCGGCAGAAAGTTCCACCGGCTCCTGGCCTGCAACAAAGCTTGCCATATGCAGAGCATGGATGCCGCAGTCTGCAAACTGTGCGGAGATGCCGGCCAGTGCCGGATCATACCGCCAGCGAACACGCGGATTGTTGGCATCAGCAGCATCAGCATGAAACCCATGTGCAAACTCGGCTTTTATCAAGCGGACCTTGCCCAAGTCTCCCCGAGCGACCATGGCCCGCATGTGTCGCACCAGCGCGTAGCCGGAATAGCCGTAATTTACCGCGCAAATGGAACCCGTCCGTTCAGCGGTTGCAACGATGTCTTCCGCCTCGGGAACAGTCATCGTCATAGGCTTTTCACACAGCACATTGATGCCCGCTTCGAGAAAGGCTTTGGTAATTGTGTAGTGGGTTGAATTGGGCGTAGCTACGGTGACCAGATCAAGCTTGTCTTTGCGGTTCTTCTCATCCGCCAACATTTCCTTCCAGTCGCCACGGCCGAAAAAACCGGCGCGATTTGCGCCGTGAACTATGGATATTCCGGCTATGCTCTTGTGCGGCATATGCGGT
>JANMEX010000528.1:0-6053 GCA_031377485.1 Phyllobacteriaceae bacterium | reverse complement strand
GAGGAACGGCCCGAGCCGCCCGATCTGCTGCGGTTTCGAAGAATCTCAGATGGGCCGGCGACGAGGGATCGGGATAAGACATGTTCAAGCTCCAAATTGATCAAGGCGCGCTGCGGGTGGACCAGCCACCGACGAGGCGGTCGAAGGCCGCGTTTGCGTAAAAGCCGTTCGAGAGGTGTACGCGAAGGCCGGCGGCAGCAGGGTGATAGGCCCAGAGTGGGAACATGGCCTGGACGATGGCGACAAGGCCGAAGCTGCTAACCGCGAGCACGATGAGCGCCCATTCCAGAGGCCCTGGCGTTAATGTGGGCGGCAGGATGCCAGCGGTGACCGAGGTCGCGGCGGTCTGCAGCGCGAAGTAGCCGAGCGAGGTCGCCACTGCGTAAACTGCTGTGCGCTGCGTGAGTGCCTTCGGAGCCGCATCGGCGAACCCTTGCGCCAGCATGTAAGCGACGCCGAAAATGAGGATGGCGCCGAGCGCGATGACCTGCGGCGACTTGTGCGTTAGGCCGAAGCCCAGCCCCACGACGATGTAGATGACGAGCGCAGCCACGAAAGCTCGTCCGACCGCCTTGGCGTTGGGGATGGCGACCGGACCCGGCCTTCGGATCGCGGCAATCCTCTCGATGGCGCCGCCGGAAGCGAGGAAGGAGTGGGCCTTGTAGAGCGAATGCGCCACGATGTGCAGCAACGCGATGGGAAAAAGTGCCAGTCCGCACTGCAGAACCATGAAGCCCATCTGCGCGACTGTCGACCAGGCGAGCGACGTCTTCACCGCCGGTTGTGTCAGCATGACCAGGCTACCGAACAGCGCTGTGAAACCGCCGATCATCACGAGCACGGCGAGAATGCCAGGGGCGAGCAGCATGACGTCGGCGAAGCGAATCAGCAAAAACCCGCCCGCATTGATCACCCCCGCGTGAAGGAGTGCCGACACCGGCGTGGGTGTTTCCATGACTTCGGTCAGCCAGCCATGAGTTGGAAACTGGGCAGACTTGAGGATCGCTGCGAGTGCCAACAGGCTTGCCGCCCCGATCGCAAGGCTTCCGCCTGCACCCGCATGGGCGGCTTGGAGGATCGAGCCAATATCGGCCGTGCCATATGCGGTCGCCAGCAAAGCGGCAGCGCCAATGAGCGCGAAATCTGCGAGGCGCGCGGTGATAAACTTCTTGCGCGCTGCGCGTTGTCCAGCCGCACGATCGGGGTAAAACAGAAGCAGTCGGTGTAAAAACAAGCTTGTAGCAATCCAGGCAAGAACCAGTTGAAAGAGATTGCCGGCGGTGACAAGCAGCATCACGGAGGCGAGGGTTAGGCAGAGCCAGCCTGTGAACGGACCTTGCCGGTCTTCGCCGTCAAGATAGGTTCCGGCATAACGGACGACGATCCAGCCGATGAAGGTCACGAGAACCACCATAACGGCGCTGACCGCGTCCAGCCGGACCGACAATCCGATACCGTGAATCCCAATCACAGGACCGACGCCAGACCCGAAAGCGATGAGCCGCGCCATGGAAGCGATGGCCGCGACTAGCGCCAGGAGTGCGGCGGCTTCGGCCAGTTTGGGGATTCGTTTGGGCCTTAATCCAGTGTTCGAGAAGCCTATCACCGCGCTGGTGATCAGCGGAATGGTTGCCAGCAAGGGCAAGAGCAGTATGGGCAAGGTCATCTCCTTCGGCGCGAACTTCGATTTGGAGGCATCTTTACAGGCGCGCCTTGCACGAAAAAAATTCATTGTTCTGGAGATATCGTTCGTTTAAACAGAACGGAATGAGAAACCTCAACTTTAACCATCTTCACTATTTCTGGGCGGTCGCGCATGAAGGCAGTCTCACACGTGCCGCAGAGCACATGAACCTTTCGCAGTCGGCGCTATCGGTTCAGATCCAGAAACTTGAGCATCAAATAGGCCACCCGCTTTTCGAGCGTGTAGGCAAGAAACTCATCCTGACCGAGGCCGGTCAGATTGCCCTCGACTACGCCGATACGGTGTTCAAGGCCGGTGACGAACTGATGGACACCCTGCAGGGGCGCCCTTTGGCCAACCGCCAGGTCCTCAGGGTCGGGGCGCTCACCACGCTGTCCCGAAACTTCCAGCTCGAATTCCTTCGGCCGCTGGTCGGCCGTTCCGACGTGGAACTCATCGTTCGCTCTGGCAACATCCGCGACCTTCTTGCTCAGTTGGAGGCTCACGCCGTCGATGTCGTCTTGGCGAACAGCGCTGCACCGCGGGATGCACGCTCGTCATTGCGGAACCACTTGCTCAATGAGCAGCCGGTCAGCTTGGTTGGCCGCCCAAGAACAGACAAACCAAAGTTCCGCTTCCCGGACGACCTGCGAACAGAGCCCCTGCTTCTGCCAAGTCTCGACAGCGACATCCGCGTGGCGTTCGACCGGGTTCTCGAAATGGCCGGGATCAGGCCAATTATCCTCGCCGAGGTCGACGATATGGCCATGCTGCGTCTCCTGGCGCGTGAGCGCGAGGGCGTCACTCTGGTGCCGCCGATCGTCGTGCGTGACGAACTGGAGGCCGGGATTCTTGTAGAGCACTGCCGTATCCCGGAGGTCGTTGAGAACTTCTATGCAATTGTGAAGAAACGACGTTTCCCCAATCGGCTACTGATCGATGTTCTTGAAATCGCAAGCGCATCGAACTCGAAGTCGAGATAATTTTGAACGGCGAGCGTGGACACTTCGAAGGCTCGCCAGCCATCGCATTACGCCTCGGAGGAAACGGCTTTCCGTCAAACGTGGGCAATTCAATCTAACAACAACCTCTCGGTTGATCTATCCGCGATAAGTATTGGCGCATTGGCCCGCCACTGCTTGGAAATTTGAAAAACACGATGTCCGTCGCCAGAACATTTGGCTCAACTGGCTGCTTGAACCAGCGGAGTGTCGGCCTCTTCGGTTGATTGATGTTATGCGGCGAGCTTGCCGCATTGCGCGTCTGCTCATATGTCCGCTTTTGGGGTGCGGCTTTGGTGTTTTCGACGCCTGATCTGGCGGCGCTAAGCGGTTTGGAAGGGTAGAGGCGGCAAGCAGATTGGCTTGAGTGCCCACCGTCCCGGTGGCCTATTTGAATCAACTGGCTTTTGTCTGCTGCATGATCCAGTCGCGGATACCGGGGGTGGCATATGCGACGGACGAGGTGTTTATATGGTTTAAGTCGGGGGTGTCGTTCTGTCTGATGGGATCTACTGTACCTTTATTCAAGACCGACTAGTTTATCGTCTTGCCAAGGTGAACCTCGGCATAATCGTGATTGCTTATGACCGGCCAGCCTGCCTGCCTTGGCGGAAAAGGCCAGAAAGGTCATCAAATGGCATCTGGACAGGGCCGAGGTGAGCGCCTGTTCAGGTTAGGTGTTTTCGAGCTTGCCACCCCAATCGAGGGCGTCGTCGACCTTAATCTTTTAACTGTTGTTACAGCGCACAATATGTTCAGCCGAGTATTCGTCGGGCCAAAAAGCGGGCTCGGCGAGTTGCAAGTGTAGTTCATTTGCGAGACTATACATGGGTCATGTCTCTGCTTTTGGGGTGCACTCAGGCAGCGGTGATCTTTTTGTTGGGATCATAAAAAGGGTGCTCTACGATCGTGGCCGTGACCGTTCCGACGTCGCTCACAACGCCCGACTTGTTCACGACTTTGACCTCCGCGCCCAGATTTGCGTATTCGGCCGCAACCATCGCCAGCGCGATATTCTTTTCAAGACGCGGCGAATAGATCGCAGAGGTGACCTTGCCAATGGTCACGCTGTCTTTCTGGATCGCCCAGAAAGAGGTGTTCGGACCTTGCAGTGGTTTGCCATCAATAATCAGGCCAACTTGCTTGCGGCTCGGACCCTGCTCCTTGATGCGACGCAGTGCAGCCTTGCCAATAAAATCGACTTCGATGTCAAGGTCGACCAGCCTGTCCAGTCCCAGTTCAAACGGGTTGGTTTTGTTGTCCGCGTCCGCGTGATAGGACAGCATCCCGCCTTCGATCCGGCGGATAGAAGATGTATGGCCGGGCTTCAGACCAAATGGCGCGCCTACGGCCATGATCCGCTCCCACAGGGCATCGCCCTGCGCACTGTCGCGCAGATAAATCTCATATCCCAATTCACTTGACCATCCAGTGCGAGACACCAGCACAGGCATACCGTCAAGCAGGAGCTCGCGCAGCCAGTAATATTTCAGATCCAGAATGCTGTCGCCGAACAACGCCTGCATGATCTGACCTGACTTTGGACCCTGCAATTGCAGGGGAGACACATCAGGCTCGTCGATCGTAACATCAAGGCCGCTATGCACGGCCAAGCCCTGTGCCCACAGAAGGATATCGCTGTCCGCGAGCGAGATCCAGAAGTGGTTCTCGGCCAGACGCAGCAGAATCGGATCATTCAGGAGGCCACCATCGGCATTTGTGATCAGGATATATTTGCACTGACCAACCGCCATCTTGGACAGATCGCGCGAGGTCAGCGTCTGGACGAATTTCGCTGCATCCGGTCCGGTGATTTCCACCTGACGCTCGACCGCCACATCACAGAGGATCGCGTCGTTCACCAGATTCCAGAAGTTCTGCTCCGGATTGCCGAAATCGCGCGGGATATACATGTGGTTATAGACCGAAAACCCCTTGGCACCCCACCGAACGGTGGCGTCAAAATAGGGGGACTTGCGGATCTGTGTGCCGAAGCCGAAATCTTCTGCCTTCATGATGTCTCTCGCCTTAGCTGGCCACGAGCCCGTCTGCTCGCAGAATCTGATAATCTGCCGAAGAATTAGTCCGGGACGCCACCAGAATGTGGACTGAAAAAAGGCAGGGCAAAGACCGAACAGACTGTTTTGTGGGCACCAATTGGGCCGATTGGACGGGGGTGTCAGCCGCGGCCCTTCGTTGCCAGCTTGGCAAGGTTAGGTTTGCTAGATTTGACCCGCCGGGTCCCGATGTAAGTCATATAGCGGTCAATCCCCAGTTCAGCCGCCAACAGGGTATCCATCAATGCCTGGAACGAGGCCAGATCGGGGGTGATCGTTTCCATCACGTAGTCCATACCGCCGCCCGTTGCGACGCAATCGGTGATTTCGTCGAGGTTCCTGATGAATACCTCGAACCGTTCGAAATCCGCCTTTCTGTGATGTGCCAGTGAAACGGTCACTACAACTTGGGTAAAGTCGGCAATCTGTTCGAGCGCGATATCCGCATGATATCCGCGAATGAACCCTGCGGCCTTCAGCCGATCTAGACGGGCCCAACAGGGTGTCGCGGAAATATTGGCAATCTCGGCAAGTTTGGTTTTGCTCAATTGCCCACGCTGCTGGATTGCGCTGAGAATGCGGATATCCGTGTCATCAAGATCAAATTTCTTCATGCGTTCAAAACTTTCGCCGCTTCTTCATGTGCCATGGTAAAGGCAAGATGCGACCTGCGCTCTGGACATTTTCATAGGTCCGAGACGCAAGGCTTGCGACCGGTTTTGCGACACCATCTGGAACAACTGCGTCGGGAACTAGCTGCGACGAGTATTTTCCGTTCATTGGTCAGACGGACCACGGTGTTCACACAAGCACGCGGCACCAAAGTGCGGGTTTCCCGAAAGGTCGCCGTCACTGCTATCTTTTGTTCAGAAAGCATCCGCAGAGAAAGTCCGCTCTCCGCATTGTCACGGCCTTGGTGCGGAGTGCAGCGAATGACTGCTTACGGGCGTTGGATCCTAGATTGTGAACGACCGAAATGGCGGCGCAAAGCGGAACTTCGGGTCGGGCGCGCAAAAGGCGTTCGTTCTGAAGCAGGGCGACGAAGGAGCGTCGATTACGGAAACCTGCCACAAGACCGGGGTCGATTGATCGAAAGGCGAATGCGAAGCAATCGCCGACAAGACGACATACTCCATTTGGAAGTGAAGTGAGCTGGGCTGCTGCGCTCATGCCTTCCTTTGGCGCTTTGGTTTGCACCGAAGACGGCAGCACGAATCGGCTCAAATCATAGGGGGTGTGCAGGCACAGGCCACAACCGCGACGGTCTTGCCGATGTTGCGCAGCATGTATGGGTGCTTGCCAATTGTCCGT
>JANMEX010000454.1:0-4098 GCA_031377485.1 Phyllobacteriaceae bacterium | reverse complement strand
TCGATCTCGCGTTTTACGAGCGCGACACTTTCAAGCTCGGATTGCAGAAGCGAATTGACCGGGATGACCCCTACTACCGGACCATTTCCGAAGGTTGGTCAGACGCACTCCGCGCTGCCTTTGCGTCACTTCCAAGTTTCCCGGAAATCTGACGATTCGTTGGCCCAAATCGGCACACTGAAACGGCTTGTTAACCATAGTTGTGAAGAGTGACGATGTTCGCTGTGACCGTGCCGCCGTACCTATTGTCCGGTTCGTCCGCACCGCTGGCGAGGCAAGCATGTCACCGGCGGAAACCAACACATGAACGCGCAAGTCAAAGAACACTTTATTGAGACTTACGGCCTCGAAAAGACGGTCGATCTGCTTTTCAATGTTATTGATGCCATTCCGGTTTCGGTCTTCATCAAGAACGAAAAGCTGGAGAAGATATTTGCCAACCGGGCAAATCTCGAGCTTGACGAACGCACCATCGAAGACACGCTCGGTTACACGGATTTTGACATTCACACCGCTGAGAACGCCGCGATTTTCGCAGCCGAAGATCGTGCTGTCTTGATCGAGGGAAAGGTGCGGCGAAATGAAGAATCCAAAATACGCAAGGACGGCACCCGCGTTGACTTCCTGACTTACAAGAACCGGATTGATGTCGCTGACGACCAATATTTGCTGGTTGGAACCAACACAATAATCGACGACTTGAAAAAGCGCGAACAGGAACTCGCCAAAGCCCACGCCGCTGCCCAATCCAATCGCAAGGAATTGCAGGAAATTCTCGATGCCATGCCGCTTGGCATTACCATCATCGATCCCGATCTGAATGTCGTTACGGTAAATGAAGCCAACAAGCGGTTTTGGAACCTCGACCGGAATGCCGAATATCACGGGATGCCATACGCGCAGATGATTTGGTCCAACCACAAGGACTTTCCAAACCTGACCAAGGACGAGTGGGCAGCAAACGTCGAGCGCTGCATGACCGAGGCCAGCAATGGCAATATAGCACCGCGCGAAGAACGCGGGATTGGCGAAGACACCTACATTTTCTCGATCTCGACACTCTCAAACGGCAGTCGCTTGACGTCCTGTTTCAACATCAGTGAGCAGAAAAAGGCGCAGACAAGCCTTGCGCAGGCCAACATCAAAGCCGAGCGCGACTTTGCGGACATGAAAGCGACGATGGACGCCATGCAAATGGGTGTCGTGCTTCTGGATAAAAACCTCGACATACTCTTCGTCAACAAATCCAACTACAGGATTTGGGACTGGGACGCCGCAGATATCAAGACTGGCGATCCGTTCCGCAAGCTCATCGACATCAACCGTCACAAAGGCTTCTACGACGTCGAGGACGCCAACTGGGATACCTTTGTCAGCGGCCGGATCAACGAAATCGCCGCCGGTGACATTTCACCACGGGAATTTTCGCGCCTAGACGGCATGACGATGGTTTACTCGTGCACAGCGCTGTCTGACGGCAAGCGGCTGGTTTGCTATTTCGACATCAGTGAACAGAAGCGAGCGGAAAACGCACTGATCGACGCAGAGCGTAAGGCGATCCTCGCCGACCGCGCCAAATCCGAGTTCCTGGCCAACATGAGCCATGAAATTCGCACCCCAATGAACGGTGTGCTCGGCATGGCGGAACTCTTGGCGCGCACGGAGCTTGACCCGAAGCAGAAGACGTTCACCGATATCATCGTCAAATCCGGCAACGCCCTACTGACGATCATCAATGACATTCTCGACTTCTCGAAGATTGATGCCGGTCAATTGACGCTCGACCCGGCACCGTTCCGCCTCGCCGAAGCAATTGAAGATGTTGCGACGCTGATCTCGGCTCGCGCGCAGGAAAAGGACCTTGAACTTATTGTCCGCGTTGCGCCTGAACTGCCGGAGTATGTGGTTGGCGATGTTGGCCGGCTGCGCCAGATCGTAACCAACCTGATGGGTAACGCCGTCAAATTTACCGAAAGCGGCCATGTTCTGGTCGATGTCACAGGCAGTGTCGAAATGTCCTCCGGCCTGACTTCGCTGATGTTCAAAATCACCGATACCGGCATCGGCATTCCGCAGGAAAAGCTGAAACAAGTCTTCGAAAAGTTCAGTCAGGTCGATACGTCCTCCACCCGCCGTCACGAAGGTACAGGCCTTGGCCTGGCGATTTCCACGAAACTCGTTGCGCTGATGGGCGGTGAAATGGGTGCGTCTTCCGAGCCCGGCGAAGGCTCAACGTTCTGGTTTTCGATTGCCATCCCTGTTCACGGCGCAACGGTTCGCAAAAAGGTTCTGCCATTCGATGTGGATGGTGCCCGTGTCCTCATCATTGATGACAATCCGGTCAACCGTTCGATCCTTCTGGAGCAGATGCGCTCATGGCATTTCGACGCCTGCGCCGCAACCGGCGGGCGCGAAGGCATCGCCGTATTGAGCCAGGCAAAGGCACTTGAACTTGATGTGGATGTGCTGATCCTTGACTATCACATGCCGGAATTGAATGGCGCGGATGTCGCGCGGATTATCCGCAGAACGCCGGAGCTGGCAGATATGCCGATCATTTTGCTGACGTCTGTCGATACAGCCATGCAGGGTGCCGAATTCGACGGCATCAAGATCAATGCTCATTTGATGAAGCCAGCCCGCTCGTCGCTGTTGTTTGATACGATTGTCAGTGTCATTCGCGAAGCCCGTTCACAGGCACATGAAGCCGGCTCGCTTGCCGCTCCAAAAAGTCTTGGCGAACTGGGAGCGCGGATGGGCACCGATACATCCCGCTATGCATCTTCAACCCCAGCGACACCGGCACATTCCGTCGCTTCCGCGATTGCAAAAGCGAATGAAGCAACCACCGCGCCAAAGCAGACCCAAACACCAGCCCCAAAAGAAACAGTGATAGCCACGCCACCGCCCGCGCTTGATATTCTTGTGGCGGAAGACAATGCTGTGAACCAGATTGTCTTCACGCAAATTCTTGAAGGCCTGCCCTACCGCTATGAAATCGCCGACAATGGCCGCAAGGCATTTGAAGCGATGAAAGCAAAACGTCCGGCAATCATTCTGATGGATGTCTCGATGCCCGAAATGAATGGAATGGAGGCAACGATCGCCATCCGCGAATTTGAAGCAGAACATGGCCTGCCACGAACACCGATCATTGGCGTCACGGCACATGCTCTCAAAGGCGATCGCGACCGCTGCATCGAGTCGGGCATGGACGATTATCTGTCCAAGCCAATCAGCCCGGATATGCTGGAGGCCAAAATCAACACGCACATGACAAAATTGAAGGCTTCAAAACACGCCTAAATCGATTGGCGCGCCGAAAGGCGGATTGTGAGTGAAGGGTCGAGCCTCTAAATAGGTTTCGATCCTTTTTTCATTTTCCATGGAGCCATGCATGGCCGACATTTCCGCCAATGATCTCTTCCCGCTCGGCAAGGACGAGACGGAATACCGCAAGCTGACCTCGGACTTTGTCAAAGTCGAAACGTTCCGTGGTCAGGATGTGCTGGTGGTCGAGCCTGAGGCGTTGCGCCTGCTTTCAGAAACCGCGTTCGGCGACATCAACCATTTGCTGCGTCCGGGCCACCTGAAACAACTGGCAGCCATTCTGGACGATCCGGAAGCTACCGAGAATGATCGGTTTGTTGCCTGGGATTTGCTGAAGAATGCCAACATCGCTGCTGGCGGTATTTTGCCCATGTGTCAGGACACCGGTACAGCCATCATCATGGGCAAGAAAGGCCGCCGCGTCTGGACGGAAGGCGGCGATCAGGACATGCTCGGCCAAGGCGTGCTCGACAGCTACAATCGCCGGAACCTGCGCTATTCGCAACTCGCCCCGATATCGATGTTCGAAGAAAAGAACACCAAGAACAATCTCCCCGCCCAGATCGAAATCTACGAAGAAGGCGAGGATGCCTACAAGTTCCTGTTCGTTGCCAAAGGCGGCGGGTCGGCAAACAAGACTTTTCTTTATCAAGGCACGCCTTCACTTTTGACACATGACCGGTTGATCGCTTTCCTCAAGGAAAAGATCCTGACACTCGGCACCTCTGCTTGCCCGCCATATCATTTGGCCATCGTGATCGGCGGCAC
>JANMEX010000441.1:0-3951 GCA_031377485.1 Phyllobacteriaceae bacterium | reverse complement strand
TGACAGGTTCTCCCCAACCTGACCCAGTTGGCACCTCAGCAGTAAACGCCACTAGGTTGCAATAGGCTTGATCGAACGTGAATGATCTCAGGTCCTGAATTCACACAATTTCATAAGTGAGTTCGAACTCCAATCTAAAGTGCACTTCTACCTTGGCCGATAGCCCCGGCCAATTTCGGGTGCGACCCGCCAAAAAGCCGCAGTTCGCATTGTATCCGAACTGGGAACATATGCTGCCTCAACAATGTCCAGGATCAGCGCCTAGGGCACAGAATTGATACTGTGAGTTAATGAGTGTTCGGTTCTCGTCATAGACGAAGTAACGGATAGGAGGGACTGAACTTGCATCACTAGTGGCGAAGGAATTCAGATATTCATTTCGCACTCGAAAAAGCTCGATCAATCATGGCGACGAGTTTGCGAAAATGCGCGATTTCATCATTAACAAAGGACATTGACCCGGCAAACTCGGGGTCGGCTTTATCCAGCAACAGTTGTTCTATTTCACTATGATACTCGGCTCGCCGTTGCGCCAAATCATCCCAAATTGCCTTTTCATGTTTGGTCATGGGACCGCGCACTTCCACCAAACCTGTTCGCATATTGATGTGAATGTGATCAGGATGGGGAACTGGTTCGGGCGCAACAATGCCTAGCAATCGTCGGCGCTCAAGTTCATTCTCCCATTCAACTTTATAGGTAAGGGCCGTATCAAGCCACTCATCATAAAGGCGTTTGTTGGAAGCTTCAGCGCCAGAAAGCATTTCTGCAAACAGGCGCTGGGCACGCGTGTTGCCTTTGGCTGCATTCACGGCAAGTGAGCGTACAATTGCCTGTGCCATTGGGACCGTTACCTGGCGATTGCCATCATTGACCTTGATGGTTCTGTAGGCCTCTTCCATGATGACGACCTTCAACCGCTCTTCATTGAGGGCGGGCATTTTGTTCTTTCGCCCCTTTGGTCGACCTTTGGGATTGCCCGAGACGCCCGGCTTGAAACGGCTGGCTTCAGGCGGCTTGGCATAGCCGACATCAAAATCGACGGTTTGAGGAACAGCGGCGAGAACGCCCCTGCTCTTTTTTGGTGCCGATGGGAGGGGTTTCTTCATTCAGCCGCCTCCCGCATTTCAGTCTGGTCACCGTCCAGCCCGCAGGCCACGAGAACCGCGTCATCTTTGGCGTAAACCTCATAACGGAGCAGTATGCGGTCGCAATAGGCAGGATCGAGTTCACATATGTATGCCGTGCGTCCGGTCTTCTCGGCCGCAATCAGCGTTGACCCGGAGCCGCCGAATAGATCGAGCACGATTTCTCGTCGGCCTGAGACATCCTTGATCGCATCAGCGATCATCTGAACAGGCTTCACTGTTGGATGCATTGCCAACTCATCCATGCGCCCGGCCTTCAGTGTGTTGACGCCCTTGTATTGCCAGACGTTGGTCCTGTAACGACCATGCTGGCCAAGCTCAAAACTATTGACGTGAGGCGCGTCGTCCTTCTTGAATGCGAAGATGAGTTCATGGCGCGAACGATAGAATGTGCCCATGCCGCCATTGTCCTTGACCCAGACGATCATGTTCTTCAGTTCGTGATAGGCAGCCTCGCCTGCCGTGGTGATCTCTTGAAGATGGCGCCAATCCATGCAGACAAAATGGATTGAGCCCGGCATGGTATGGCGGGCCTGGTTGATGAAGGCCGTCGTCAGGAAAGCCGTAAACTCCTCGCGGCTCATTTCGCCGGAGGCTTGCGCAAACTCGCGATGCTTGACCTTGCCAAGCCCAGATACGTGTCCGTCAATTGGCACGTTGTAGGGTGGATCGGTAAACACCATGCGTACCAGCGCGCCGTCCATCAAGGAGCCAACTGTCCGCTCATCAAGCGCATCGCCACAGATCAATCTGTGGCGGCCCAGTTGCCAGATGTCGCCAAGCTTGCAGCGCGGCGGCACATCCCTGCCCGCAAGATCGAAGTCGTCAGCCGGATCGCCCGGCTCTGTTACACTCGTGCCTTCAATTAGATTGTCGACTTCCGCGATCGAGAACCCCGTTAGCGTCAAATCAAAATCACCGTCTTCGGCGAGCAGCCCCTGAAGTTCTTCGGCCAGCAGGTCCTCGTCCCACCCGGCGTTCAGCGCGAGCTTGTTGTCGGCAATCACATAGGCGCGCTTTTGCGTTGGCGTCATGGTCGATAAACGAACACATGGAACGCTTTCGATGCCAATCAGCCTGCAAGCTTCAACTCTGCCATGGCCCGCAAGAATCGACCCCGCTTCGTCAATCAGCACCGGATTGGTAAACCCGAATTGTTCAATCGAGTCCGCAATCTGGCGCAATTGCTTGCGCGAGTGTGTCCGTGCGTTTTTTGCCCAAGGTTTGAGGCTGTCAATCTGACGATATTCGATCTGCAGGTCCGCCATGGCTGATTCCTTTCATACCTCCCGATTTCGTAAGATACAGAAAACGACTTGAAACGCAACACCACTGGTATAAGATCGTCAGATCAAGAAAACGGAGCATCGACGCGCCTCATTGGCGTGTCAGGAGGAAATTATGGCGCTCGGAAGACGCATCACGGACTTGCGCTTGAAAGCCGGTCAGTCACTGCAACAGGCTGCCGATGCGGTCGGCGTGTCCAAAGCTCATATCTGGGAGTTGGAGAAAGGCAAGTCCGACAATCCATCCATGCGGTTGGTCGAGCGTTTGGCCGATCATTTCGGAGTCTCAGTGGCTTTTTTGATGGGCGAGGAAGTAAACGCTTCCGATGCCGATGTTGAACTTCAACGCATGTTTAGGCAGGCTGGGTCCCTTGGTGAATTTGAGCGGAAGATTCTGGACGACATGCTCACGTCGCTGCTAAAAAACAAATCTTCTCTATCCAGCTAAGAGAAGCATTTAGGGCATGTCCGAATTGAGCCTCAAGCTGGATCGAATGGCTGTCGAAGAGGCTGGCGGATCCAATCCGCACAAACTGGCTAAAGCAATCCACGACCAGCTACGGTCACGCGGCGCATTCACGGGCAGAGTACCGATCGAACAGATTTCAAAAGCTCTCGACATCACCGAGATCAGAGAAGAACCGATAGAGAGCCTGGCAGGCGCACTTGTAACAACGGCAGAGCGCACCGTCGGAAAGATGCTTATTTCAAGCCTATCACCACAAACCCGGCGCTGGTTCACAATCGCCCATGAACTCGGCCACTTCCTCAACCTTTGGCACAGACCTGTTGCGGGCGAGAGCTTTGTTTGCAGGCAAACTGACATTGGTCAAAAACCAGTCCGCTTGAAACTCGAATTGGATCGCTACCAAATTCAGGAACGAGAGGCCGATAGTTTTGCTGTCGAACTTCTGCTTCCGGAGTACAGGCTTGATCCATACATTGATTCCGAGCCTGATCTGGGCAAGGTCATTGATCTTGCGTCGGACCTTCAATGCAGCCGCGAGGCGACATCTCGCCGTTTTGTAGAAAAGCACCCTTTACCCCTCGCTGTTGCTTTTTCGAAAAGCGGCCAGTTTCGCTATGGGGTAACTGGCCCGGAGTTTGGTTGGCTTGCTTTGAAAAAATACGATCCCATGCCGATGCTTCCTCGACCTCGCATGAAGACAGGGCTCTCAGAACTTGAAAGTGCTGATCCAACGGACTGGATCAAGGGAAATGAAACTCGCGAAATATCTTTCCAGACGTTTCATCAAAAAAATGGTTACGCAATAACCCTGCTTGTTGCGGACAGTTCCGACGACGAAACTTAGCGCACGATCATTGATTGCCCCTGCATGACTGGACCAAATTTCTAGCTATCCCACGCAAATGCCTGCAATAACTGATCGCTTTCCCTGTAAGCCGAATAGCAATTCCCTGTTATTGAACTCTACGGAATTTACGCAGCCCACTGAAATTGCGTAACTTTTTGCGCTGAGCTGAGAAATCAGGCAAAACAATTGAAGGCTATTCCC
>JANMEX010000413.1:0-6252 GCA_031377485.1 Phyllobacteriaceae bacterium | reverse complement strand
ACAGGCATCAATCTCTTCTCTCTTGGCGATTTTGCCGAAGGTGAGGACCGGCAGGAAATCGTACTGCGCGATGCGTCGGCAGGAATTTACAAGCGCGTGGTCCTCAAGGACAACAAGATAATCGGAACTGTGCTTTACGGCGAAACTGCCGATGGTGCCTGGTTCAATGATCTTAAGAAAAAGCAGACAGACATCACCGAGATGCGCGACACGCTCATTTTTGGTCAGGCCTATCAAGGAGGGTCGCCGCTGGACCCTACGGCGGCCGTTGCAGCATTACCGGATGACGCAGAAATCTGCGGCTGCAACGGCGTTTGTAAAGGAAAAATCACTGGAGCGATCACCGCCAAAGGCTTGACGTCACTGGACGGCGTGCGCGCCCACACCAAGGCTTCCGCCTCCTGCGGTTCTTGCACCGGGCTTGTCGAGCAATTGCTTAAAGTAACACTCGGTGATGCCTACAATCCCGCGGCCGTCACTCCAATGTGCGGCTGCACGGACCTTGGCCACGATGACGTGCGCCGTCTTATCAAGGCAAAGCAACTCAAGACCATTCCAGCCGTCATGCAGGAACTGCAGTGGAAAACCTCCTGCGGCTGCGCAAAGTGCCGTCCGGCGCTGAACTACTATCTCGTCTGCGATTATCCCGGCGAATATGCAGACGATTACCAGTCGCGTTTCATCAACGAGCGCGTCCATGCCAATATTCAAAAGGATGGCACCTATTCAGTTGTCCCGCGCATGTGGGGGGGCATGACATCCTCCAGCGAACTGCGCGCGATTGCCGACGTGGTCGACAAGTTTGCCATCCCTGCCGTCAAAGTTACCGGTGGCCAGCGCATCGATATGCTTGGCATCAAGAAGGAAGACTTGACCGCCGTCTGGGCTGATCTTGGCAAAGCCGGTTTTGTCTCGGGTCAGGCTTACGCCAAGGGATTGCGAACCGTCAAAACCTGCGTCGGAACGGACTGGTGCCGTTTTGGCACGCAGGATTCTACGGGCCTCGGCATCAAGATCGAAAAGTTCATGTGGGGTTCGTGGACACCTGCGAAGGTGAAGATGGCTGTGTCCGGCTGCCCCCGGAATTGTTCAGAGGCTACATGCAAGGATGTTGGTGTCATTTGCGTAGACAGCGGTTACGAGATCCATTTCGCTGGCGCTGCAGGGTTGGACATAAAAGGCACGGAAGTGCTCGGCATGGTCAAAACCGAAGAAGAAGCGCTCGAGCATATCGTCGCCCTTACACAGATGTATCGCGAGCAGGCTCGTTATCTCGAGCGTATCTACAAGTGGACCAAGCGCATCGGCATTCCTGAAATCAAAAAGCAGATCATGGATGATGCCGACAAGCGCAAAGGCTTTTACGACCGCTTCGTCTATAGCCAGAAATTTGCACAGGTTGATCCCTGGTCAGAGCGTGTTTCGGGTGTCGACAAGCATGAGTTCAAGCCTATGGCGACACTGACATTGGAGGCCGCGGAATGAATGCCATGACTGGAAATTGGGTGGCGATCGGATCGCTCGAGGATATTCCGTTGCGCGGCGCACGCTGCGTGAAGAATGGTGACATGACCATCGCCGTCTTCCGCACCGCAGACAACAAGGTCTTTGCCATCGAAGACAAATGTCCGCATAAAAACGGCCCGTTGAGCCAAGGCATCGTCCACGATGGATGCGTCACATGCCCCTTGCACAATTGGGTGATCTCACTTGAAACCGGCAGGGCTCAGGGCGCCGATGAAGGCGCAACACGCACCTTTCCTATCCGCCTGGATGGACACACAATATTACTCGGACTTGGGACCGGGGCTTGAGGATGACCCCGGTCACGCTGCCTCAGCGCTGTCTTTCATCCGTCTCATCGGACCATCTTCTCCGCGCAGGAGGCAGGGAGACGGCGGCCAACTGGGGGATGGAGGGCAGCGCCGAGGCCAATCTTTTTCGTCGCCTCTATAGCAAGAAGGCGTTGCCGAATTGACTGCCACAACCAAAACCACCTGCCCCTATTGCGGCGTCGGCTGCGGTGTCCTTGCAACGCCTCAACCAGATGGCAGTGTCTCCATCAAAGGTGACCCGGATCACCCCGCCAATTTCGGCCGCCTCTGCTCCAAAGGCTCGGCTCTGGGAGAGACACTCGCACTGGATGAGCGCTTACTCTATCCCGAAATCAACAACAAACCTGTCTCGTGGGGCGAAGCCCTTGATCTGGTCGCGGCAAAATTCTCTGAAACCATTCGAGAGTTTGGCCCCGACAGCATCGCCTTTTATGCTTCCGGACAGATGCTGACCGAAGACTATTACGCCGCCAACAAGCTGATGAAAGGCTACATCGGTACTGCCAATATCGACACCAATTCGCGCCTTTGCATGGCTTCATCGGTTGCCGGTCATCGCCGTGCATTCGGCTCCGACACAGTTCCCGGCAATTACGAAGATCTTGAACTCGCGGACCTCATCATTCTGGTCGGCTCCAATCTCGCGTGGTGCCACCCTGTTCTCTACCAACGCATTGCCGCTGCAAAAGAACAGCGCCCTGAAATGAAAATTGTCCTTATCGATCCGCGGCGGACGATGAGCGCCGACATTGCGGACCTGCATTTGCCCGTCAAGCCGGACGGAGATGTCGCGCTGTTTCTGGGCCTCCTTGACCATCTGGCCAAATCCAGAAACCTCGACAGAAATTATATCGACAACCATGTCTCAGGTCTGGACGCCGTGTTGGGCGACCTTCCTCCAATGAAGGACGTTATGGCGCAAACCGGCTTGGCTGCCGAAATGCTGGCCCAATTCTACACGCTTTTTGCCGCCACGGATAAAACCGTCACAGTCTTCAGCCAAGGCGTCAACCAGTCCGCCAGCGGCACGGACAAAGTCAATGCCATCATCAATTGTCATTTGGCCACCGGTCGTATTGGCAAACCCGGGATGGGGCCGTTCTCTGTCACCGGCCAACCAAATGCCATGGGCGGTCGCGAAGTTGGCGGCCTTGCCAACATGCTTGCTGCGCACATGGATATTGAGAACTCTGCACATCGGGACATTGTGCAGTCCTTTTGGAAGTCGCCGACAATTGCTTCCACGCCCGGCCTCAAAGCCGTCGAGATGTTTAATGCTGTTGCGGACGGGCGCATCAAGGCGCTGTGGATAATGGCGACAAATCCGGTTGATTCCTTGCCTGATGCCGATGCAGTGCGCGAGGCGATCAAGGCCTGCCCGTTCGTCGTCGTGTCCGACGTTTCCGCCCGAACTGACACCATTGTTCATGCCACAGTCAAACTCCCCGCCGCTGCTTGGGGAGAGAAGGACGGAACAGTTACCAATTCCGAGCGCCGCATTTCGCGCCAACGTGGCTTTCTCGAATTGCCCGGCGACGCGCGTCCTGACTGGTGGCACATCGCCGAAGTTGCCAAGCGCATGGGCCATGTTGCCGCGTTCAACTGGCAGGGACCATCTGAAATTTTTGCGGAACATGCCGCTCTCTCGGGCATCGACAATGAAGGCGCACGGGACTTCGACATTTCCGCGCATGCTGCCATTTCTGTGGCAGGCTATGATGGCTTGCGCCCCTTCCTATGGCCGCTGCCCTCTGGATACAGTAAAACGACCAATGAGCGGTTTTTCGCGAACGGCAACTTTTTCACTCCGGACCGTAAAGCGCGCGCGGTGTCAGTTCGCCTTCCAATCCAAGCCGCGCAATCGCTCCAATATCCTTTCACACTCAACACCGGCCGAATCCGTGACCAGTGGCACACCATGACGCGCACGGGTCAAAGTCCGCGTCTGTCGCAACATCTGGCTGAGCCATTTTGTGAAATCCACCCCGCAGACGCGGCTGTTCTTGGTATCACCGACGCGTCATTGGTCGAAGTTGAAAACCAGTATGGCAAAGTCATCTTACGAGCTTTGATCACACTGCGCCAACAGGTCGGCTCGATCTTTGCGCCTATGCACTGGAGCCAAGAGTATGCTTCGGCAGCGCGCGTTGACGCACTTGTAGCCCCTCTTGTAGATCCGATTTCCGGCCAACCGGCATCAAAAAATGTGCCTGTGGCACTCCGCCCTTTCGCCGCCATCCAGTTCGGTTTTGCAGTGCTTGCAATGCGCCCGACAGACATTGCTGCTCCCTATTGGGCTGTTGCAAAAACCAATAGCGGTTGGCGTGTCGAATTGGCGCTTATAACGCCAGTTGAAGACATCGAAAACTTTGTTGCTAATCTCATTGGTGCTTCCGCTTCTGACCAAACCATCAGTTATATCGATGCTGCCGGCGGCC
Source organism: Phyllobacteriaceae bacterium (assembly GCA_031377485.1). Classification (GTDB taxonomy): domain Bacteria; phylum Pseudomonadota; class Alphaproteobacteria; order Rhizobiales; family Rhizobiaceae; genus JANMEX01. Next base: position 1,979 of record JANMEX010000413.1, on the reverse strand, counting down.
AAGAGCGCATTGCGGTTTTTGCAGGTTCAAAATTACGCGGCGCACTGTTCCTTGGTCCCGAACCTGTCGCTGTCTCGCGAACCATGCTTGCAGATGAACTCTGCGCAGAATTTTCAGAACCAAATGCCCGTTTTCGGATCATTGCTGGAAAACCGGGCGCATCCCAGCCGGACAAGGGCGCGATCGTGTGCTCCTGCTTCTCAATCGGAGCAAACGATATCAACGCTGTCGTCCGTTCTGGCCAGTGCTCCACAGTCGCCTCTGTCGGTGACATCTTGAAGGCCGGAACCAATTGCGGCTCGTGCCGCGCCGAAATCGGGAGCATTATCCATGCCCACCAGCCCATCGCAGCTGAATAAGCCCACGCCAGCCCCGTCCGCGCGAATTGGCGCGCTGGCAACCTTGCCAGTATTCTTTGATCTCAAAGGCAAGCCAGTGCTGCTGATCGGCGGCTCGGAAGCATCTGCATGGAAGGCTGAACTCCTCGCTGCAACCGGCGCAAAAGTCGAAGTCCACGCCACTGAATTCTGCTCCGAAATATTAGCACTAGCAGACCGCATTGATTTGAGCGGAAGCATCAAATTGATAAAACAACCTTGGTCGTTGGCATCATTTGCAAACAAATCCCTTATCGTTGGCGACGCGCATACAGAAGGCGAAGCCAAGGCAATCTATTGCGCCGCCCGTGCTGCAGGCGTCCCAGTCAATGTTATCGACAAACCTGCCTATTGTACTTTCAAATTCGGCACCATCGTCAACCGATCGCCAGTCGTCATCAGCATATCGACAGATGGCGCAGCGCCGGTGCTTGGCCAGGCAATCCGAACGCGTATTGAAGCACTTCTTCCAGCAACACTTGCCAATTGGGCACAATTGGCCAAAGACATTCGCGTGACCGTGCAGCAGCGGTTCGCTGCGGGAGTAGAGCGACGCCAATTTTGGGGACGCTTTGCCGCTTTGGCTTTCGGTCCGTTTTCCGAACAAGATATTTGGCAGGTCCCTGCAACTGGCAGCGAAAAGACCGTCGAGGGTCAAGTGACAGTCTTGAAAGCGCCACGCCTCGACCCCGGCATGTTGACCTTGAACGGTGTCCGCCTCCTGCAATGTGCAGATGCGATCTACTTTGATTCTTCTGTGGATCCTAAGATCCTTGATCATGCCAGACGTGAAGCGGAACGCCATGAATTGACACGCTTACATCCTGCTTCGACGCAAATTGAATTCCTCACAGACGAAATCCATAACGCTTTGGCGCGAGGTGAAAACGTCCTTCTTGTGCAGGCTGCCGAAGCTGTCCGAACAAGTTCAGTCCGCCAACTCGCTATTCTGCTGGCAAGGCGTTGGGCTTCAGCCAAAAGCACTGATGAACATCCGGAATTTGAATTTCGTAAATCCGAGACTTCTCGCAGGCTGGCCGTTGATCGAAATGAATATGGCGGAGCAATGAACGGCTGATTTCCCTCCGAAAGTCTGCCTTGCCTGTGTTAGTAAATGTCCACCGGTTTCACAGGACATGATTTGATGCGAAGCGAACTTGCGATTTATTCCCTCCAAACCAGCACAGTTCATTCAGTGCTGAAAACCGACCGCCTGATTGAAGCACCGAACTTTACCACCGACGCGAAGCAGTTGCTGATCAACAGTGACGGAAGACTGTATTGGATTGATCTCAGCGACCCGCAGATGGGGGAAGTCGATACCGGCTTTGCCGTCCATTGCAACAATGACCACGGCATTTCACCTGACGGGAAGTTGATCGTCATCAGCAATTCGCCGGATCCTCGCGGCAGCAGAATATACACTTTGCCAATCGGCGGTGGAGAACCCGTTTTGGTGCAGGACCTGTCACCATCCTATTGGCATGGCTGGTCGCCGGACGGGCAAACGCTTGCCTACGTCGCTAAGCGCGGCGAAACGTTTCAAGTCTACACTTGCCCCGTCGGCGGCGGAGAAGAAACGCAGATCACCTTTGGATTCGA
>JANMEX010000386.1:0-4687 GCA_031377485.1 Phyllobacteriaceae bacterium | reverse complement strand
AAAAGAAGCGCCCTATTGGTACCGTGATACCCATGCGGGCGCTGGCATGTACTCGCTCGATCGTGGCTTTGCAACCAAGCTCGCTGAATATGAAGGTGGGATCGCGCGACTATGGAACCGTAACGATTGCCCAGCACCGCTGGCTGATTATGTGCAACTGCATTACGAAGACATGCTCGCCCACTACGGCCAGGAAACCGGGCTACGCCACGCGCGCAAGCATATCGGTTGGTATTTGGATGCTCACACACCCGAATGCCCAGTAAAGTATCGTCAGGCTGTGATGACATCAGTAGAGCCACGCGAAGTGATAGCAATTTTCAGAAGCATTTTCTCCGGCGCTGCCTTCGACCCGTTGTTGAGCGAAAGGAGAGTCGCGTGAATAACGCTTCCATTACCAGCGTAAGGCCGCCGCTAGACATGGCGATGATGGTTTTGAACACCATCCGTCATCCTGTCATCATGGTTGATTCAGCAAATCTGATCGCATTTGCAAATTCTGAAGCCGAGAGTTATTTCAAGGCAAGCCAGAACATTTTGGCGCGCAACACTTTGGCCCACTTCGTGCCTTTTGGCAGCCCTCTGTTGGCATTGGTGGAGCAGGTGCGCGAGCGACGCTCGCCGGTCAACGAATATCGGGTTGATATCTCTTCGCCACGTCTTGGCAATGACAGATTGGTTGACCTTTATGTCGCGCCAGTTGCCGAGACACCGGGTTCTGTCGTGATCCTTTTTCAGGAACGCTCGATGGCAGACAAATTGGATCGCCAAATGACCCATCGTGGTGCGGCACGTTCTGTTACGGGCTTGGCATCAATGTTGGCCCATGAGATCAAGAATCCATTGTCAGGGATACGCGGGGCTGCGCAGTTGTTGGAAACCGTCGTGCCAGACGAAGACCGGGATTTGACACGGCTGATAACAGACGAGACTGACCGCATTGTTTCGCTGGTTGATCGAATGGAAGTGTTTTCTGACGAGCGCCCGATCCAGCGTCAGCCGGTTAATATCCATGTAGTTTTGGACCATGTGCGGGCTATTGCGAGAAATGGTTTTGGACGCCACATCAAATTTCACGAAGAATATGATCCCTCACTCCCGCCGGTTTTAGCCAATCGCGACCAACTGGTGCAGATATTCCTCAATCTCGTGAAGAACGCAGCAGAGGCAATTGGTGAAGAGGCTGGTGGAGAAATTACGCTTTCTACCGCGTTTCGGCCGGGTGTTCGGCTTTCGGTGCCGGGCAGTCGCGAACGTGTGTCCCTCCCGTTGGAGTTTTGCGTGATCGACAATGGGCGCGGTGTCCCTGACGACATCAAACCACATCTGTTTGATCCATTTGTAACGACCAAAACCAATGGCTCCGGCCTCGGACTGGCTTTGGTAGCTAAAATCGTAGGCGACCATGGTGGAGTGATTGAGTGTGATTCGCAGCCACGGCGCACAACATTTCGAATTTTGCTGCCTGCATACAGCGGTCCCGACACTGAAAATGCAGACGATTATCTTGAATTGAAGGAAGGTGGCCGCCGATGAGCAAGGGTCTGATCCTCGTTGCTGACGACGACAGCGCAATCCGTACTGTTCTCAATCAGGCACTCTCGCGCGCGGGTTATGACGTTCGCGTCACTTCCAACGCGGCAACACTGTGGCGCTGGGTATCGGCTGGCGACGGCGATCTGGTTGTAACCGATGTCATCATGCCGGATGAAAACGCATTCGACATGCTGCCGCGCATCAAGAAATTACGGCCGGAGTTGCCGGTTGTTGTCATGAGCGCACAGAACACGTTCATGACAGCGATCCACGCGTCCGAAAAAGGTGCGTACGAATATCTGCCAAAACCGTTTGATCTTTCTGAGTTGGTCGCGATTGTCGGCCGCGCGATTTCCGAACCCAAACAAAGCGGGATTCGTGCGCCGCGCGAAAAGGCCATCGAGACAATGCCGCTTATCGGTCGCTCGCCCGCCATGCAGGAAATCTACCGTGTTTTGGCGCGCATGATGCAGACGGATTTGACTGTCATGGTTGTCGGCGAATCCGGTACAGGCAAAGAACTTGTAGCAAGCGCTTTGCATCAATTCGGCAAACGCAAGAAAGGACCTTTTGTTGCAATCAATATGGCGGCAATCCCGCGTGACTTGATCGAATCAGAGTTGTTTGGCCACGAGAAGGGCTCTTTCACGGGTGCGCAAAGCCGGACATCCGGACGCTTTGAACAAGCCGAAGGGGGCACGCTGTTTCTTGATGAAATTGGCGACATGCCCATGGAAGCCCAAACTCGTTTGCTGCGGGTTCTGCAACAAGGCGAGTACACGACTGTTGGAGGACGCAGTCCAATCCGCACCGATGTGCGCATTGTCGCGGCAACCAACAAAGATTTGCGCACCCTGATCCAGCAGGGCTTGTTTCGTGAAGACCTGTATTATCGTTTGAACGTGGTACCACTGCGCCTGCCGCCACTGCGGGAACGGGCTGAGGATGTTCCCGATCTTGTTCGCCATTTCTTTGATATTGCTGAATCCGAAGGGCTAACGCCCAAGCGCATAAACCAACCCGCACTTGATTTGCTGAAACGGCACAGCTGGCCTGGCAATGTTCGTGAACTTGAAAATCTTGTCCGCCGACTATCTGCTCTTTACGCCCAAGATGAAATCACCGCGGACATTATTGAGCAAGAGTTGCGATCTGAACAGGGTGGATTTCAGCCTGCAGGCTCTGGAAATGGCAATCCTGAGGATGTCACAATTTCGCAAGCTGTAGAAGGGCAACTGCAAACCTACTTTGCCTCGTTCAAAGACAGTTTGCCACCTCCCGGAATCTATGACCGGTTTTTGGCCGAATTTGAATATCCGTTGATCCTCGCCTGCCTGACCGCGACCAATGGCAATCAAATTCGCGCCGCTGAATTGCTCGGTCTCAACCGCAATACGTTGCGCAAAAAGATCCGTGAGTTGGGCATTGCGATATTCCGCAGTGCGAAGCCGGGTTTCTCACAAAACTGACTTTGATCGTTGCAAAAACGCCACAATGCGTTGCATGATTGCAACGCATTGGTGATTCAAGGATGTCGTTTTGCAGGGTGTAAGCCTTTTGGGCAATTGGAAGGGGCTGGCGGGTGCGCCTGAGGGGCGCAAACTTCTCGCTTTGCCTGGACTTTTTGTCGTCATAACTTCGCTTGTGACTGCGGCGATCTCGTTCAGCATTTTGATGGGCGTGACACCAATAACGCCGTCGCAATCGATAACTGCGGGCTTGGCCTTTGCAAATGCTGGCCTCATCGTTTTGCTGTTGTTGTTTATTGCGCGTGAAATAGACCGAATTATTCGCGCCCGTCAGCACGGCCGAGCCGCAGCAAGACTTCATGTGCGTATCGTAGCGCTATTTTCGCTGGTGGCAGCGGTCCCGGCTGTCGTGGTTGCGATTGTTGCATCTGTAACATTGAATGTCGGCCTTGACCGGTGGTTCGCGATTCGGACCAAAGATATTGTCAACTCATCAATCTCGATTGCCCAATCCTATATCGAAGAGAATGCGCGTAACCTTCAAGGGACCACGTTGTCGATGGCCGTTGATCTGGATGCGGCCAGAACGCTTTACAGCCTAGATCGCAACGGATTCCGCGCATTGCTTGACCAACAGGCCGCTGGCCGCGGCTTGCTGCAAGCCTCATTGCTGCGCGATGATGGCTCAGTAATGATAGCGTCCACAAAGGCCGCAGATGTTCCGGATCTGCCCTTGCCACCGCAGGAAGCGTTGGCCACGGCTGCAGATGGAAAGCCTGTGCTCATACCGCCGAAAAACCGGAATCTTGTCGGTGCAATTTTCAAACTCCGGGAGATTGAAAACGCTTATCTTTACACGATCCGAAGTGTTGACAAGCAACTCATTGAGGCTGTGAAAATAGTCAACATCAACGCCGCTGAATATCAGGGATTGGAAGCAAACAGGACCACGACTCAAATTGCGTTCGCGCTGCTATATTTGGGGCTGACACTGGTTGTTTTGCTGTCTGCGATCTGGACCGGCATCGCCGTGGCCGACCGCTTGGTGCGCCCGATCCGGTTGCTGATCGGCGCATCGGACGCGGTCGCCAAAGGCGATCTGGATGTGGTTGTGCCCGTGCGAAAATCTGATGGCGACGTCGGCTTTTTGTCTGACACATTTAATACAATGATCCAGCAACTCAAAAGCCAGCGCAACGAATTGATAAACGCGCAGGATCAAATTGACGAACGGAGACGTTTTTCGGAAGCGGTTTTGTCGGGTGTCACCGCGGCTGTTATCGGTGTCGATCCTGATGGCATGATCAATATCGCCAATAAGTCAGCAGATCTTATTCTCGGCATAGATGCCAACAAGGCAACGGGGCAAATGCTCTCTGCTGTATTGCCCGAGCTTGGCACGATTTTCGAGCTGGCGAAAAGCACCGAAAAGCCCGTATACCGTGAACAGGCCACGTTCATCCGCAAAGGAGCAGAGCGGACGTACAACGTTCAAATTACGGTGGAAGAGTCTGCGGGGTCGGACCATTCTTATGTTGTAACTGTTGACGATATTACAGATCTGGTAACGGCGCAGCGTTCCATGATGTCAACAACGATTGTCCCGTTTTCGATCGCAGCTCTGACAAGCACGTGCCCCCTTTCCCCTGAAAGATCAGGTTCGCGACCATCAATTGCTTCAG
>JANMEX010000364.1:0-8016 GCA_031377485.1 Phyllobacteriaceae bacterium | reverse complement strand
TCAAGATGCGCGTTCAGCAGATCTGGCAGTGGCTCTATGTGCGCGGCATCTCTGATTTCGCCGACATGCGCAATATTTCCAAGGATTTGGTGGCAACGCTCGCACAGCATTTCACCATCCAGCGCCCGGAAATCGTCGAAGAGCAGATCTCAGCCGATGGCACGCGCAAATGGCTGTTCCGCTTTCCGCCACGCGGTGCCGGCAAACCGGTCGAGATCGAAACCGTCTATATTCCCGAAGAAGGTCGCGGCACGCTGTGTGTATCGAGCCAGGTCGGCTGCACACTCACCTGCTCCTTCTGCCATACCGGCACGCAAAAACTGGTGCGCAATCTCACCACCGAAGAAATTGTCTCGCAGCTGCTCGTCGCCCGTGACCGGCTCGGCGATTTCCCGAACCGCGACACACCGGATGGCACGATAGTTCCATCCGAAGGCCGCCTCGTCTCGAACATCGTTATGATGGGCATGGGCGAGCCGCTCTACAATTACGACAATGTGCGCGATGCGCTGCTGTTGTTCTCCGATGGCGACGGCCTGGCCCTGTCCAAGCGCCGCATCACCCTCTCCACCTCCGGTGTCGTACCGATGATCCACCAGATCGGCGAAGAGACCGGCGTAATGCTGGCCATTTCGCTTCACGCCGCCAAAGACGCGCTGCGCGATATCCTTGTGCCGATCAACAAGAAATACCCGGTCAAGGAACTGCTGGCGGCTTGCAAAAACTACCCCGGCGTCTCAAACGCGCGGCGCATCACCTTCGAATATGTGATGCTGAAGGGCGTCAATGATTCGCTCGATGATGCCAAGGAACTCATCAAAAGCCTCAAGGGCATTCCGGCAAAGATTAACCTGATCCCGTTCAACCCATGGCCCGGCACCGACTATCAGTGCTCTTCGTGGGAACAGATCGAAAAGTTCGCCGACTTCATCAATGAAGCCGGCTACGCATCCCCGATCCGCACCCCAAGGGGCCGCGATATCCTCGCAGCCTGCGGCCAGTTGAAAAGCGAATCCGAGCGCATGCGCAAGGTAGACCGCATCGCATTGGAAGCCATGATGATCGCCGGGCACGGGGAAGAATGATCCGCAGGTTCTTGTCTCATTTGCTTGCCATGCTCTTAGGCTACATCCTCGCCGTCTTCGTCTGCGCCACAATTATCCTGATCATCCTCAGCCTGCCGACACCGTTGCAAGGCAGCTCCGGCTGGGCGTCTGACCCGCTTGCCAATATCCCGGGCAGGCTCCTGATCCTCACCCAAATCACCGCCATCGCCGCCCTTCCGGGCTGGGCGCTGACTGCATTGATCTCGGAACTGGCACTGCTGCGGAGCAAATGGCTGTTCGCGCTTTCCGGGTTGCTCTCTGCCGCCCTGGCTGCTTGTTCTGTTCAACGCCATGCTGGAAACGCAAATGGAGACCGGCATGATGATCGGCGCTTTGATTGGCGGTCTGTTCGGTGGCATGGCCTATTGGGCAGCCGCCGGAAAAAATGCTGGCAGCTGGATTTCCACGGCGAGTGCAAAATGAAACGACCCCTCTTCATCCACCTTCTGTTCATGGCACTTGGCTATGCGCTCGCCGTTCTGGTCGCCACCACGGTCGTTGTTCTGATCCAGGGCCTGCCGTCAGTCTTTCCCGATCAGGGCGCTTGGGGTTCGTTTTACAATTATCTCAATGATTTTCCCTCCATGTTCTTGTTCGGGCTGTTGATGACCGCAATTTACGGGCTGCCCGGTTGGCTGATTACAGTGGTCGCGGCCGAATGGCGGGGCGAACGCCGCAAATACTGGTTTGCCATCGCCGGTGTTTTGACAGCGATCCTCGCAATCCTGATTGCCAGCCGCGGCCAGCGCCTTTTTGCAGACTGGCTGCTGAATGGGGGCATACTCGTCGGCGGCTTTTTCGGCGGACTTGCCTATTGGTCCATGGCAGGCAAGAAATCGGGCGTTTGGAGAGATCGCGAATTCCTGAACTCGGTCAACGGCTCGCTTACCGAAAACAGTGCCGGTAGTATCAAATGAAGTCTTTGACCGCCCAAATCTGCTGGGCGGTGCTCGCCTATGTTATTTCTTGCATTGCAGGCGCTTCAGGCTTTGTAATCTCGGACGGATTGCTATTTCACGGATCACTTTCGGCAACGGCCGACGGAATTTCATACGAGATGAGATACGGGTTAGGCGCCCAGACATTTTCACAATGTTTATTCTTGGCCAAAATTGTTGGCCTTATTGGTTTGCCGTTGGCGATACCTTTAGGGGTACTTGCAGAGCGGAGAGGCATCAAGCGTGCGGCATTCTTTGCCGTTTCCGGTTTGGCGATCGGGATATTGTGTCAAGTGGTAACCCTTTGGATTGAAGCAGCAATTTTTTCATTTGATTTTGAGAAGATCCCACCAGCAACGGCAGGTGTTGGACATTTTGCAAAGCTCGCAGTGGACTTTTTGCTTGCGATGTTTTGCGGCTTTTTCGGCGGTCTTGCCTATTGGGCTGTGGCGGGCAAAAAATCAGCAAACTGGAAACTGCCGGCATGACCCGATTCGTCTCGCACATTCTCCGATTCATCCTGATCACCGCCGGTTTCATCGCCGCCATCATCGCTGCATCGCTGTTCATCCTGGTGCTCGTCTGGGGTGACATGTTGCGTGGCGATCCGGAGACTGAGCGCCTGTTGGGTGTTGCCGTCGGCCTGTCATTGCCGATTGTCATTGCGTTTGCCGGCTACTACGCCTTCGCCCCCGGCATTGCCTTTGCCGTTATTGCCGAAATCACAGCCCGCCGCTCATGGCTGTTTCATGCGCTCGGCGGCATGGCAGTCGCACTTGTGGCACTGGCCATCCGTTCGGAAATAGAGATGCGCCCCGGCATTTTGATGATTGTTCTGGCCGCAGGTGCCGTCGGTGGAACAATCTACTGGCTGATCGCCGGTCGCAGCGCCGGCAAGCATCTGGATGATTTGACTACTTCTGCGTCAAAAGAATCTTGATCGCAAAAGCCGAAAATACGCCGGCAAACAAATAATCGATAAACCGCGTTGCCCGCGGGCTTTCCTTCAGAAACACCGCCACCTTGTCCGCTGCCAGAATGATCGGCACCACCACCGGCAGTGAGACAATTATGAACATCACGCCCAGAAACATCAGCTTGCCCGGCGCGTGTGGATCAGATGCCGAGACAAATTGCGGCAGGAAGGTCATGAAGAACAGGATGATCTTCGGATTCAGAAGATTGATCGCCAGCCCGGTCATCCAATGCTGTGACAAAGGCACAGGCTTTGCCTTCTCTGTCTGTGGCTTGAATGCCGAGCCATACCGGATCGCCTGATAGGCAAGCCACACCAGATAAAGCGCCCCGACGATCTTCAGCGCCATGAATGCCTTGGGCGCGGCAACAATCAAGGCGGAAAGGCCCAAAGCCACCAGCATCGTATGGATGATAATACCCGTCATCGCCCCGGCCATCGCTGCAAAACCGGCCGCCCGCCCATGGCTCAGCGCCCGCCCGACAAAAAGCGTCATATCCGGTCCCGGCGTCAATGCGATGACAACAATGGCGATACCGAACTGGATGATGACAGAAAGATCAGGCACAAAGTTCATGGCGATGGCTCTGGTGGGTTGATTTGGCCGATGTTTGCCGCGCTATGCTGCAAAGGTCAACGCATCCGGAACCCCTTGAATGAAGTCCACCCGATCTGCACCCCGACCCGCACAATTTTCCGACACGGACATCGCCGCATTCATCCGCGAGCACTTGCCGCTGATGCCCGCCCCGACATTGCCGCATGTCCTGATCCACCAGGCCACACCAAAGAGCGGACTTGGCCGCATCGCGGAAGATGGCTCACCCTTTTGGGCCTATTGCTGGCCGGGAGGCCTTGCTCTGGCGCATCACATCTTTGCCCATCCCGGCCTTGTAAAAGATCGCAATATACTGGACCTTGGCACAGGCTCGGGCCTCCTCGCCATTGCTGCAGCCTTGTCAGGGGCGAGCGACGTCACCGCCATCGACATTGATCGCCGCGCGGTCATCGCTGCATCACTCAACGCCGATGCCAACGCCGTCAACTTGAATGGAAGATGTCTGGACATACTCGACGACGAAACGCTTCCATTTGATCTGGTTATCGTTGGTGACCTGTTTTATGACCCGGCACTTGCCGAACGCACGCTAGCCTGTCTCTCCCGCTATCAGGCCAAAGGTATTGATGTGCTGATCGGTGATCCCGGTCGCGAGTTTTTGCCCGCGCCGAAATTGGCGCTGATATCGGCATATTTGGTGCCGGATATTGGCAGTGCCGCGCCGATTTCAAAAAAGGAAAGTGGCGTCTATAAACTCAGCCAGCCTTGCCCCTGCGCCGCATCCTGATAAAAGGCGCACAAACAAACCGATAGCCCGGATTTCAGGAATACATCATGACCAAGTGGAAAGACGTCAAGAAAGTCGTTCTCGCCTATTCAGGCGGCCTCGACACTTCAATCATCCTGAAATGGCTCCAGACCGAACTTGGCGCCGAAGTGGTAACTTTCACCGCTGATCTTGGTCAGGGCGGCGAACTAGAGCCGGCACGCCAAAAAGCCGAACTGATGGGCATCAAGGACATCCGCGTCATGGATGTGCGCGAGGAATTCATCTCCGACTACGTCTTCCCGATGTTCCGGGCCAATGCGCTTTATGAAGGCCTGTACCTTCTCGGCACGTCCATTGCCCGCCCGCTTATTTCCAAGCATCTGGTTGATATTGCTCGTGAAACCGGCGCAGATGCTGTTGCCCATGGGGCAACAGGCAAGGGCAATGATCAGGTTCGTTTTGAACTGTCGGCCTATGCGCTCAACCCCGATATCAAGGTTATCGCGCCCTGGCGCGACTGGACCTTCAAGTCCCGCACCGACCTTATCAATTTTGCCCGTGACCACCAGATCCCGGTACCGAAAGACAAGCAGGGCGAAGCGCCGTTCTCGGTTGACGCCAACCTTTTGCACTCTTCTTCCGAGGGCAAGGTTCTGGAAGATCCGTGGATCGAGCCGCCGGAATATGTCTACCAGCGTTCCGTCTCCCCAATGGACGCACCGGATACCGTGACCGAAATTGAAATCGAGTTCAAAAAAGGTGATCCGATTGCCCTGAACGGCAAAAAACTCTCGCCTGCCACCCTGTTTGCCGCTCTGAACGATCTTGGACGCGACAATGGCATTGGACGTCTTGACCTTGTCGAAAACCGCTTTGTCGGTATGAAATCACGCGGCGTCTACGAAACCCCCGGCGGCACCATCCTGATTCAAGCGCACCGCGCCATCGAGTCCATCACCCTTGACCGTGGCGCCGGCCACCTCAAGGACGATATCATGCCCCGCTACGCTGAGCTGATCTACAATGGCTTCTGGTTCTCGCCCGAGCGCGAAATGCTGCAGGCCCTGATTGACAAGAGTCAGGATGATGTCGAGGGCTCGGTCCGTCTCAAGCTCTACAAGGGCAATGTGATTGTCACCGGTCGCAAGTCAAAGAAGTCGCTCTACTCCGACGCGCTGGTAACCTTCGAAGATGATCGCGGCGCGTATGACCAGAAAGACGCCGCCGGTTTCATTCGCCTCAACGCCCTGCGTTTGCGCACACTTGCCGCGCGCAAGCGCAGCAGCTGATTACCATGCCGGGCAAAACTGCCCTTTCCTTCCAGCCGGTCAAAAGCCGGCTGGTGCTGTTTTTCCCAGGCTTTGAACCTCTCGGACCGGAGGCGCACCAAAGGCGGTTTGCCCGCGCCGCGACAAAAACCGGCCCTCACTATGGAACCAGTTTTGACTGCGGCACTCTGCAAGTGCGCCCATCCGGGCTTTCAGGGTTCACAGTAAATGCAATCGGCTCTGAATGGGAAACTTCGAGCGATATCGCAATTTTCGACTGGTCATCCATCCTTGAGCACTATGAGAGGCGACCTTTCCCGATCCGCCTTTTTTCAGGTTTTGCAGCACTTTTATCGCTGATGTTCAACGGCACTTTGCGCCGCTATCTTGCCGTGAGCTGGCGGTACGGTTTTTTCTTTTTCTATCCGGTTGTCTTGTTGATTGGCTGCACGCTCGCTGGCTGGATTGCTGCAGGCACCATCGGATTGCTGATGGAAAGTTTGCCCGCGAAATGGCTGACCGGATTGGCAGTCTCGACAAGTTTTGCAGTCCTTGCCGCCCGCAAGGCGCATCTTTTGTTGATGATGGACGACTGGGCATTTGCCAAAAATCTCGCGAACCGCAGTGATCCGGCAATCGAGGCCAAACGAAAGGCTTTCCGAGCATCACTTGTGTCAGAAATCGAGGCTGGCCAGCATGATGAGGTCCTGGTCACCGGCCACAGTCTGGGTTGTGTCTTCGCAATTGATGCGTTGGCGGGGATAGGTCCGACGGCCAAAACACAGGCTTCCCTCATGACCGTTGGTTCAAGCCTGATGAAAATTGCCCTGCATCCGCGCGCCGGTTGGCTTGTTAAAAACATCGCCGCTTTGACCTCCACAGGAACAAAATGGCTGGATGTTCAAGCTTTGACCGACGTTATCTCGTTCTTTCGCTCAAACCCGGCCGGTTCGGTCGGCATCCGCGGCAAATTGCAGCCCAAAACACTGGAAATTCGTTTCAAATTCATGCTGTCTCCGCAATCCTACCGACGCGGAAAATACAATCTTTTCCGGACCCACAGGCAATTTGTTCTGGCGGCCGAGAAGCCCTATCTTTATTCCATGCACATGATCGCCGCCGGGCCGGTTCCCTTTGACAGTGTTTGGGCAGAAAGTGGACTTCCCTTGGGATCAGGACTTTTCAAACAAAATCCGGAGACCGGGCAATGACCATCTTCACCGGGAAACTCGCATGGGCACTTCTTGCGATCTGTTGGTATGTCATTCGCTATCCGTTCGAGAGGCACGCCAGCCGCACCCGCACAGATCAATCCCGACGTGATGCAGCCGAATGGTTCCGCATGGCCGTGTCTGCCATCGGGCTCGGCGGGTTGCCAATCCTTTACATCGCAACCGGTTGGCCCCGATTTGCAAGTTATCAGCCAATGACTGTCCAGATGCTGGCTGGCATGGTTGTGGCGGTGTCGGCATTGGTGATGTTTCGCAAGACCCATTTGGCGCTGGGCAAATATTGGTCTGTTTCGCTTGATATTCGCGATGGTCACCGCCTCATCACCGACGGGATATACACAAAAGTGCGCCACCCGATGTATTCGGCATTCTGGCTTATGGCTTTGGCTCAAGCCTTGCTAATCCCCAATTGGTTTGCCGGAATGGCCGGGCTTGCCGGTTTTGGCTTCCTGTTTTTCCTGCGCATTGGACCTGAAGAAAAAATGATGGAAGAGAGGTTCGGCAGCGAATATATAACTTACCGCAGTCACACGAACCGCATCATCCCCGGCATTTGGTAGATGCCCTCAAGCACATGTCCGGAGACCAAAATATGCGTGTTTCGTCAATTGTCGCATTATTTGTGGCAACTGTTATGGCAATTAACCCGGGCGTCGCGGCGACAAAGAAATCGAAATCTCCTGACGACACAGCTTCAGCAGGCGCGAATGCGCAAAACGGGCCCGAAATCCCTGAAATTGCCTGCAAGACAAATTTCAGGGAAGTCTCGCTGTCTGCCAAGAGCATTCGCAAGGGTGATACCGCTTATGTTGAATTCCGCTCCCGCTTGTCACCGGCCATTATCTCAGGCCACATGTATGTTGTCTTCGGGCGGCTTGGACCCGATGGTACGCCTTTGACGCACCAGCTTATCGGCCTTTATCCAAAGGGTTCGGTTTTGGGGCTTTATGGCGGCGCGGTCGCCTGGGTGCCTGCCAACGTCAAACCCTCTGGCAAGGATTGCAGCGGCATTGCCGTGATTGACGCGTGGCGTGTGTCACTTAGTGAGGCGCAATATCAAAAACTTCTTGCCAAGGCGCGTGAGAAGCTGGCCAAGCCACCGCTCTGGAACATGTTTGGTTACAATTGCAATCATTTTGCCGCTGAGTTTGGCGAAGTCGCAGGTTTG
>JANMEX010000513.1:0-11077 GCA_031377485.1 Phyllobacteriaceae bacterium | reverse complement strand
CATTCGCCGTTGTGGTGGTCATCAAAAACTGGTTTTCACCAAGGCGCCATGTCGTGCCGTCGTCCATGACGAGGCCATCTTCGCGCAGCATCAGGCCATAGCGGGCTTTTCCGACGGCAAGATTGGAGAACATGTTGGTGTAGACGCGGTCGAGGAATCTGCCTGCGTCCGGGCCTTGGATGTCGATCTTGCCGAGCGTTGAGACATCGACAATGCCAACGCCCATGCGAACCGCACGCGCTTCGCGAACGTAAGCCTGCTCGATGGTTTCGCCGGCCCGGCCATAAATCATCGGGCGGTGCCAAAGCCCTGCGGCATAAAGTGTTCCGCCGTTTGACACATGCCAGTCGTGCATCGGAGTCAATCGGTCTGGTTGGAGATCGCCGTACCGTTCTGCGGCCAGTACGCCGAATGATACGCCAGATGCTGGCGGGCGAAAGCGGGTTGTGCCGGTTTGGGCAATGGTTTTGCCCTGTTCACCGCCGAGGATCGAAAGCGCAGGTATGGCAGAGTTGCGGCCCTGTTCGGTCGCCATGCCGAGCGTGGTGTAGCGTTTCATGTGCTCAGGCGAGGAAAAGCCCTCGAGCGCAGCGAGGCGGATATCGTCGGCGGTGACGTCGTGCTGAAAATCGACGAAGGCCTTTTGCGACTTGGCGTTTCCGCGAATTTCATGGACGGGCGCGGCGAAATAGGCCGGATAGCACACCGGTCTGCGTGCCGATTTGGGCTTTATGCCGGAGAGAGTGGCAATTGCGTTTTCGGCGACGCGCTTGGCATCGGCTTTTGCTTCATCGCGTCCGAAAATTCCAGCGGCGGAACCGCAAACGTGGAAGTCTTGGCCGGGCGCAGGTTCAGGCGGCAGGAAAGCCTGCAACTGCTCGTTCCATGCCGGTTTGCCGCCTGCCTGGCTGGCCAACTGGATGGACGGCGACCAGCCGCCCGATACGCCAAGCGTGGAGCAAACGACTGTGACGGGTTCACCTGAAACGGTGCCGGTGGCCGGATCGAAGTGCTGCACGCTGATCGATTTCAGTGCTGCCTTTCCTTCGGTGCCGGTAATGGCGCGACCGACGTGGAGTTCGGCTTTGCAAAGGTCCGCCAGCGCGAGGGCAGGCGCGGAAATTTCGCTTCGCACATCAATGATTGCGGCAATCGTCGCTCCAGCGGCCGCAAGATCTGCCGCAGTCTGGTAGGCGGCATCATTGTTGGTGAGGAACGCAACCGGTTCGTTGGGAATGACGCCGCGCTTGGCCAGATCGCCGAGCATGCTTGATAACATTACGCCGGGAATATCATTGCCAGGAAAGACGATCGGGCGCTCGGTTGCGCCGGTGGCGTGGATTGCGGTTTTGGCGCGGATGACCCAGTGGCGCTGGCGCGGTTCGCCGGGTGCGCGGCTGGATTTGTGATCGGCGACACGCTCAGTCGCGGCGTAAGTGTTGCCGTCGTAAACACCCCAGACAAAAGTGCGGGTCAGGATTTGCACGCCGTCGATTAAAGTGCCTGCTGGCGGGCTGGCGTCGGCCAGGATGGTGCGCAGGCCCGCTTTGGCGGCAATCTCGGCTGCCGCGCGGCCGGCTTCCCCGCCACCGATTACCAACACATCGCAGAAGGCATTCATGCGGTCGTAGCGGTCAGGGTCCGGCGCGATGCCTGCGCGGCCAAGACCTGCAGCGCGGCGGATCAGGCTTTCGCATAGCATCCAGAATTTGGTGGAGCGCAGTGGACCGATGCCCGGGCCCATGAAGGTCTTGTAGTAAAAGCCTGCGGAGAAGAGTTTACCCGCCAAACCGTTTACAGCGCCCACATCAAACTTAAGCGAAGGGAAGCGGTTCTGGCTTTCCGCTTTCAATCCTTCGAAAATCTCGACTTCGGTGGCGCGGATGTTGGGCTCGCGGAACCCGCCACGGATGAGCGTCACCAAGGCATTCGGTTCGGCGTTGCCGGGTGCAAAGACCCCGCGCGGGCGGTGGTATTTGAAGGAGCGGCCCAGCACTGTGTGACCGTTTGCAAGAAGGGCTGCGGCGAGCGTGTCGCCCTCATAGCCCGCCATGCGCTTGCCATCGAAAGTGAAGCTTAGGGGCTTCTTGCCCTTGCTGGACGTATCGATGCGGCGGAAGCTCATTTGTTGGCCTCGCTGATCGCATCGCGGGCGAAGATTGTGCTGAAAATTTCGTGGGTTGCCGTGTCCCGTTCAACAACCAGAAACGCACGGCAGCCGCCCAGATGCTGCCAATGTTCCCTGTGGCGTCCGCGCGGGTTCGGGCGGTCATAGACGTGGGTCAGCCATGCGGCTTCGTCGGTTGAACCAAGTTCCGGCATCGTGCGCGTGGCATCGCCCCAATAGTAAAATTCGGCGAGATCGCGGGGTCCGCAGTGGGGGCAGGTTATCCGCATCCTAATGCCATCGGGGCGTTGCGCCCTGTCCCTTGTCGTCGATCATCCGGCCGGTCTTGAATCGGTCAAGAGCAAACGGTTTGATCATCGGATGCGGCTCGTCGATGGCGATTGTGTGGGCGAAGCAAAGCCCGGATGCGGGCGTTGCCTTGAAGCCGCCGTAGCACCAGCCGCAGTTCAGATACATGCCGGGCAGGGGCCCGATGTCGATAATGGGCGAACCATCCATCGACATGTCCATGATGCCGCCCCACGAGCGCAACAGGCGCACGCCGCCAAGGTTCGGGAAAAGCGCCATGAACTCGGCCATGACGTCCTCGACCACCGGTAGATTGCCGCGCTGGGCATAGCTGTTGTAGCCGTCAATGTCTCCGCCGAAGACAAGGCCGCCTTTGTCGGACTGGCCGAAATAAAGGTGCCCGCCGCCAAAGGTCGCAACCGTGTTGATGACCGGTTTGAGCGCTTCAGAGACGAAGGCTTGCAGGACGTGGCTTTCAATAGGGAAGCGGTCGATGCCAGCGAGATTGAGAACGTGCCCGGTGGAGCCAGCCACAGCGACCGCGACCTTTTTGGCGCGGATATCGCCGCGCACGGTTTGCACGCCGGTAATGGTTTCACCGTCGCGCAGGAAGCCGGTGACTTCGCAGTTTTCGATAAGGTCCACACCGCGCCGGTCCGCGCCTCTTGCATAGCCCCATGCGACAGCATCATGACGGGCAGTTCCCGCGCGCCACTGCATCAGCCCGCCTTCGATGGGGAAGCGGGCAGTGCGGCTCATGTTGATGCCGGGCAGGACGTTTTCGACATCCTCGCGGGAAAAGAGTTCGGCATCAATGCCGTTCAGGCGCATGGCATTGCCGCGCCGCGCATAAGCGTCCATTTGCGCAGGGTTGTGGCCAAGGTTGATAACGCCGCGCTGCGAGAACATGACGTTGTAGTTCAATTCGTGCGACAGCGTTTCCCACAGCTTCATCGACAGTTCGTAGAAATGCTGGTTTTCCGGCAGCAGATAATTGGAGCGGATTGCCGTGGTGTTACGGCCGACATTGCCGGAACCGAGCCAGCTTTTTTCAATGACTGCCACCTTGGTGATGCCGTATTCCTTGGCGAGGTAATAGGCAGTCGCCAGCCCGTGGCCGCCACCACCGATGATGATGACATCATACTCCCGCTTCGGCTCGGGCTTGCGCCAAGCTTCTTTCCAGCCGGTGTTGCCGGACAGGGCATTTTTCAAAAGCTGGAATGCAGAATATTCGGCCAATGGGATGCTGCGGATTGTTCTTGTTCTGCAGTGAAACTGGACCGGAATGCCCCTTATGTGAAGTCAAAAAAGCGACATGCATCAGGTATTTCAGGGGCATCTGACATTGAACAACCGACATTGCGCGCCTTGCCGTCCGCGCCGCGCTCTTCTAACAAGAAATTGCAAGATGGGAGCCGCGATGATTCCGGGCAGAATGAGACAGGTTTGGCGAGCCATTTCCAGCTTTATGCTGGTGGCGGCCCTGCTTGCCGGAACTCTTGTTCCCGCGCACGCTGATCTTCTCAGTGACCAGCGGCTCATGCTGGATGGACTGAAAACGAAGGCTGAGGCGTCCCGGTCCAAGATTTCGGATGCGTCGGGCGATGATGCAAAGCTGGTGCAAATCCGTACCGATCTTGATGTTTTGGTCAAGTCGGCGCTCGACGTCGCCGTTGCGTTTCGTCCGCGCCTCACCGAAATCAACAAGCGGCTGACGGATCTGGGGCCTGCGCCAACGGACGCTGGCGCAAGTGAGGCGCCGGAGGTTAGCGAGGAGCGCAAGCGTCTGGTTTCCGAAAAGGCGGCAATCAACGTGGCGCTTGGCGAAACCGAAGATCTTTCGGTTTCCATCAGCAAGGATATTGACGATATCGCCGAGCGGCGGCGCACCCTGTTTGCAGCGGATTTGAGCAAGCGGGTTGAAGTGACGACAGTCTTCAGTTCGCAAACTGTTGAAGAGGCAAGCGCCGAGGTTTCCGCGCTGGTCAAAAGCGTAAAATCCTGGTTCAGTTTTGTCACCCGCTTCAAATGGAATTCGGTGCTTGGCGCCTGTTTCTTCGCGCTTCTGTCCGCCGCCATCATGTTTATCGGTGGGCGACGCCTGTTCGGCAATTTCTTCAGCGCTGATCCGCAAATTACCGAGCCGTCCTATTTGAGCCGCCTGTCGGTGGCTTTCTGGTCAACGCTGATCCCGTCGGCATCCTTCGCCGTGTTTCTCGCGGTCACTTATTTCCTTTTCGATTACTTCAAGGTGTTGCGGGCCGATATTCGTGAGCTGATGTGGAGCGCTTTTTCCATGTCGGCGATGGTGTTCTTTATCTACCGGCTGGCGCGAGCGGTGCTTTCGCCGTCCCTGCGCAGTTGGCGCCTCGTGCATGTCGAGGCAAAACCGGCGCAGTTTCTGGTCTATTTGTTCACTGCAACTGCCTTTGTTACCGGCCTTGACGGATTTCTGGCTGTCGTCAACGAGACGCTCGGTTCGCCGCTTTCGCTGACCATTGCCAAAAGCTTCGGCGCAACCGTGCTGGTCGGGCTGCTTGTTGTAATGATCAGTCTGGTGCGGCCATCTGGCAAGAGCGTGATCAAAAGTCCGTTTGACCGTGCGTCACGGACAATCCTGTTTTTGCTCGGACTTTTGCCGCTCATTGCGGCCGGGTTTGGATATATCGGCCTGGCGCGGTTCGTCACGCAACAGATTGTCATCACCGGTGCGCTCATCAGCACAATGTATCTGGGCTTCCAGAGCGCCCGCTCGCTGCAGGCGGAAGGCGCGTTTGCCAATTCCGGCTTTGGCCAGATGCTTGGCCACAGGTTCGGCTTTGGTGATGCCGCGCTCGACCGGATCGGTGTGTTGATCAGCCTTCTGATCAATTTGCTGGTGCTGGCGTTTGGAATTCCGCTGATCCTGTTGCAGTGGCGGTTTCGCTGGGAGGACATTAGCGCCTGGCTCTACAAAGCGGTCAACGGCTTTACCATCGGCTCTGTGACAATTTCTCTGGTCGGCGTGCTCACGGGCATTCTGGCGTTTGTGTTCGTGCTGTTTTTGACCCGCTGGTTCCAACGTTGGCTCGACGGAAATATCCTGTCGCGCGGCAAAATCGATTCCGGCGTGCGCCATTCAATCAAGACCGCCTTCGGCTACTCCGGCATGGCGGTCGCCGCATTGATCGGCATCTCTGCGGCGGGAATTGACCTTTCGAACCTTGCGCTTGTCGCGGGTGCGCTTTCGCTTGGTATCGGCTTTGGCTTGCAGAATATTGTCTCGAATTTCGTTTCGGGCCTCATCCTGCTCGCCGAGCGTCCGTTCAAGGTCGGCGACTGGATTGTGGCCGGCACGGCGGAAGGCTTCGTCAAGAAAATCTCGGTGCGTGCGACAGAGATCGAAACATTCAACAGGCAAACAGTCATTCTTCCGAATTCAGTTTTGATCAACGCGGCTGTCGGCAACTGGACGCACAGAAACAAGTTGGGGCGCGTCGATATAGCGATCGGCGTCGCCTACACGACTGATCCGGTGCTGCTTCGAGAGATTTTGTTGGAGATTGCCCGCGCCAACCCGTTGGTGCTCAAGACGCCGGAGCCTTTTGTCTTTTTCAAGGGGTTCGGCAACGTGACGCTTGATTTTGAACTTCGGGTACATCTGGGTGACATCACCCAAATCACGCCTGTTCAAAATGATCTCAGGTTCGCCATTTTCAGTCGCCTGAAAGCATCAGGGATTGAAATTCCGTTCCCGAGAGACAATATCACCTTCCCGCCGATCAAATCCGATATTCAGGAAGAAGTTGAGTTTACCCAAAAGCCGGATGAAATTCCGGCCTCCACCGTGCAAAAGTCGAAACCGGTAAAAAGCTGAACAACCCGTTCAGGTGGCGTTCAGGTGGGCAGCCTTATAGAGTGCATGTAACGCGGGATGTCCCGCAGGTTCAGAGAGGCGGTGCAAGAGCACCGGTCGAAAATGAAAAAATTCAGTGTTGCCCTTGTTTCAGTGCTGTTGATGACGGGCGCAGCGTCCGCCGCCAGCATAGTCAATCGCGATGCAGACGCGCAGACAGTTGTTGTGACTGAAGGTTCCGACAAGACGGAATTGACAGTTGCTCCCGGTGAAAGCGTTGATTTTTGTGCCTCGGGTTGTTTTGTCACCATGCCAAACGGCGACCGTCAGGCGCTGACTGGTTCCGAGACGGTCGAAATCTCCGGCGGCGCGGGCACGATCAAGTGATCGCAAGCATCAATAGTATTTGAAAAAGGCCGGGTTCATTCCCGGCCTTTTTTATTCGTTTACCCTCTTTCAAAAAGCCGGGCTGCTGTTTTTGATGTTCACGCTTCATTTGACTGTGACTGATATTGTGACGCCATGGAAGCGCGCACAAATCGCAATAATTTGCCTTTGGCAGTGGATCTCGACGGAACGGTGATTGCCACCGATCTGCTGTGGGAAGCGCTCGTGCGCGCGTTCAAAGCCAATCCGCTGGTCCTGTTTATGGTTCCCTTTTGGCTCTTTGCAGGCAAGGCCCGACTGAAACAGGAATTGGCCAAGCGGGTGACATTTGATGCCTCGCTCCTGCCTTACCGCGCTGACTTCATTGATTTTCTGCGCGCGGAAAAAGCGACCGGCCGCAAGTTGGTACTGGCGACCGGCAGCGCGAAACCATTCGCCGATACCGTTGCGGCCCATCTTGGTATTTTTGATCAGGTGATGGCAAGTGAAGGCAGTGTCAATCTAACGTCGTCGCGCAAACGAGACGCCTTGGTTGCAGCTTTTGGTGACGGCGGATTTGACTATGCCGGCAACAGCCACGAAGACATCAAGGTGTTTGATGCCGCGTCCAGGTCGATAATCGTTGCCCCAGACCGCCCAGCCGCAAAATTCCAGTCTGCCAATGGGGGCGCGCTTTTCGCTGGTTTGCCGGTTACACCCAAAATCCTGTTCAAATTGCTGCGCGTACATCAATGGGCAAAGAATGTGCTTATTGCCGTGCCAGCCGTGCTTGCCAATGATCTGGACCGGATGGCAACCGATGTTGCGATTGTGTTTGCATTCTTCTCCTTTTCCTTTCTCGCTTCGGCGATTTACATCCTCAATGACCTGTTTGATCTGGATTCTGACCGCCGCCACAAAACAAAGCGTCGCCGCCCGCTTGCCGCTGGTTTGGTCTCGATCCCGATGGGTGTGGTAATTGCCGCTTGCCTCGTGGCCTGTTCGGTGGCTTTCAGCTTTTATTTGCCCTTGGCGTTTCAGTTCGTCCTCGGCGCCTATGCGGTTTTGACGACAGCCTATACGGCTGCGCTCAAACGCATGTTGTTGATAGACGTTCTGGCACTCGCCGGACTCTACACAGTTCGCGTAATTGCCGGTGCGGCGGCAACGCAGATCGACGTTTCGTTCTGGCTGCTGGCATTTTCCGTGTTCTTCTTCCTGTCACTTGCGTTGGTCAAACGGTTTGTCGAACTCGACACGGCAGATGAAACCGAGACCGGTAAAATTTCCGGGCGCGGCTATCGTGTGACCGACCGTCAGGTGTTGGCGGAAGCCGGCATTGCGGCAACTTTTTCGTCCGTTCTGGTTTTGGCTCTCTACATCGACAGTGATCAGGTCAAATTGATTTACGAGCGCCCGTATCTGATCTGGATGCTGTGCCCCATCGTTTTGTATCTGTCGTTGCGCATTTGGGTTCTGGCGCGGCGCGGCGAGATGCATGAGGACCCGGTTGTGTTCATCCTGTCTGATTGGCGCAGCCAGGTTATGGTGCTGGCAGGGGCGGTGCTGGTTGCAGCGGCAGCGTTTTGAGCAGCAAGATGCTTGAGAGTTTCGGGCGCATTCATCGCGGCATATTTGCTGTTTCGCCTGCACCGGTTGCAGGTTACCAGCTCAGCGTTGGCAATGGCAAAAGCTATGGCGACAGTTGCCTTCCGTCTAAAGGCGCGACCGCGATCATTCCCGCGCGCGCCCTCAGTATCCAATTTGACCCGGCATCAGGCTTGCTTGAAACCAGCGCACACACTTCACTTGCCGACCTTATTGTCCATGCCGGGCCGCTCGGCTGGTTTTTGCCCGTCACGCCAGGCACCAAGCATGTGACGCTTGGCGGCGCGATTGCCAATGACGTGCATGGCAAAAACCATCACTCGCGCGGTTCGTTCGGCTGCCATGTCGAGTGGCTGGAACTCACGCGCTCGGACGGCCGCACGTACATTTGCTCAGCCAAGGAAAATCTTGATCTGTTCGCCGCGACCATCGGCGGCATGGGGCTTACCGGCCATATTTCCCGCGCTGCCATCCGGATGATGAAAGTGCCGGGTGTCAATGTTGCGGAGTTCGTGACCCCGTTCAACTCCATAGATGCCTACTTCGATGTCGCCGAACAGATGGACGCTGGCAATGAATATTCGGTCGCGTGGATCGACCAGTTGGCAAGCGGGAAAGACGCGGGGCGCGGGCTTTTGTTCACCGGCAATCACACGACCGGAGCATTTGTTGCCCATAAGAGTGCCAGGCTTGGCGTGCCTTTTGCTCCGCCCATCAGCGCGCTGAATGGCCTCAGCGTCCGCGCTTTCAATACACTTTACCGGTTTGCCAAGGGACGGAAAACCGCCAACAATACAACGCATTACAACCCGTTCTTCTATCCGCTTGACGGTGTTGCCAACTGGAACCGTCTTTACGGTCCGCGCGGGCTTCACCAGCATCAAAGCGTCATACCGTTTGAAGCTGCGCGACGGGTAATCCCGCAGATGCTGCAAGTCTCGCGTGATGCCGGACATGCCTCATTTTTGACCGTCATCAAACGGTTTGGTGCGTTGAAGTCTCCGGCAATCCTGTCTTTTTCGCGGCCCGGTTACACGCTGACTTTAGACTTTCCGCATCGCGGCAAATCCACTCTTCAACTGCTCGATCTGCTTGATGCCATGACCATTGGCTGTGGCGGGGCGGTCAATCCCTACAAGGATAGTCGCATGTCGCCCGCCACATTTGCCGCTTCCTTTCCGGATTGGCAGCGGTTGGAAGCCTTGCGTGATCCCGCGTTTTTGTCGGGCTTTTGGCAGAGGACGGCGATGCAGCTGAAAGGGCGTTAAGGTTACGGGTTTGGATTAATTTCGCAAATCCCGGCAGACGTTTCGAATTTTAGATATTTCTTACACGTGATCCTTAAACCGTTTCGCTATTCCGGTTTTGGGGAACAAAGGGTTCAGGGCTCGGATGACAAAATACATTCCGTTTATACTATTCACGGTGCTGACCAATGCCGCCGCGCAGGTCATGCTCAAGCAGGGCATGCTGACCATTGGCGCCAGCCTTGATGCCACGTCGCTCATCCCGCGCCTGTTCCAGACCGTGTTCAGCCCTTGGGTGTTTGCAGGGCTTGTGATGTTCGTCATCTCGATGGCCTCGCATCTTTTCGTCTTGTCAAAAGTTGACCTTTCGTTTGCCTATCCGTTCCTTTCCCTCGCCTATGTCGTGGTCGCGTTTGTCGCCTGGTTCCTCTTCAAGGAAGAAATCGGCGCTTACAAAATTGCCGGCATCGCCTTCATTTGCGTCGGCACAATTCTGATTGCCCAGAGCGGCGGCCACAGCGCGGACGAAAAGCTCAGCGTTTCCAGTTCCAAAACTTCCGGAGTTCAGTCATGAGACACATCATTTTCGGTGGAGACGGTTTTGTCGGGCGTCACCTTGCACCGCTTCTGGTTGCCGATGGCCATGACGTGCTGGTTGCCGATATCGTCAAAAGCCCGCTGCCACATTATGGTCAGGTCAAGTTCGCCCAGTGTGACGTGACCGATCAGGCATCGGTCTTTGCTGTCGGCATCAAGGCCGACGACATGGTCTACAATCTGTCCGCCAAGATGCTGTCGCCAATCCAGGTTCGCGCCAAGCGTCACGATTTCTTCTTCCCTGTCAATTATCACGGTACGGTCCACATCATCGAAGCGATGGCGCGGGCAGGGGCCGACCGGCTGGTGCACTTCACCACCGACATGATCTACGGCCACACTGTTACCCAGCCGATGACCGAGGACCATCCGGTCTCGCCGCTTGGCGAATACGGACTTTCAAAGCTCAAGACCGAAGAGCTCGCCGCCGAATGGCGCAAGGAGGGCATGCGCATTTCGCTGTTCCGCCCGCGCCTGATCATTGGTCCGGGTCGTCTTGGCATTCTGGAAAAGCTGTTCAAATTGATCGACATGAATTTGCCGGTGCCGATGATCGGATCGGGCAAGAATCCCTATCAGTTCATCTCGGTGTTCGACTGCGCTTCCGCCGCCTATGCGGGTTTCAAGGCGGGCGTGCCGAACGAGGCCTACAATCTCGGCTCGCTGAACCCGCCGCCGGTGCGCAAGCTGCTCGGCGATCTGGTCAAGCATGCGGGCTCCAAATCGCTGCTCATCCCGACACCGGGTTGGGCGGTGAAGCGTACACTCGATTTCCTTGATTTTCTGAACATGCCGATCATGGATCCCGAGCAATATCTGATCGCCGATGAGGATTGCCTGCTCGATGTGTCCAGGGCCAAGCGTGATCTGGGCTGGGCACCGCAGTACCGCGACGAGGACATGCTGATCGCCGCCTACAATGAATACCGCGCCAAGAAATCCGCTGCCGCTCATGGCGCGCCGCACGCAATCGCCGCAGAATGATGGAGACGACCTTGAACCAGA
>JANMEX010000512.1:0-1554 GCA_031377485.1 Phyllobacteriaceae bacterium | reverse complement strand
GTAATCTTCATTTTGTCCGCCTTGGTCCTGATCTGGATGCTTACCCAGACACGCTTTGGCCGCAACATCTTTGCCGTCGGCGGCAACCGAGATGCTGCTCTTCTGGCCGGTATTCGGGTCCGCTATGTCGAATTTCTGGCTTTTGGCATGGCCGGGATGTTTGCAGCGCTGGCGGGCATCCTATATGCCAGCCGTTCGGATGCGGCTAACCCTGCAGCAGGCGAAAACTGGCTAATGGGGGCGATCACGGCGGCCATCCTTGGCGGCACTTCGCTTCGTGGTGGGCAGGGTTCAATCGTCGGAACGGTTCTCGGCGCGTTGCTGCTGGCTGTGCTGGCAAACGGCACAGTGCTGATGAATGTCTCAGGCTTCTGGCAGCGCGTGATCGTGGGCTGCGTGGTCCTTGTCGCGGTACTTGTCGATCTGCTGCGCCGTCGTGACTGACAATAGGAAAGATTAGGGCAGTGGACCGAAGCCTTCTGTGGTACGCCTGCGGTCTGAAACCAAAATTCGCCGCGTTATGTAGCGGCGGGCGCAGAAATCGTGTCGCGACGGATTTCGATTTCACTGAAATGCCATTTGACCAGAGCTCCGTCTTTCCCCCGGTATCAGGAGGAGTCTTTGGGGCGATTGAAGTGCAAGCCGTTTTTGCCCGCCCCTTGGGACTTTCCCGGGCGCAGCACTCGCAGCGGATCGGATACACTGGAGGCATTGATGAGCGATATTGACGGGAGCACGCCAAACCGCGCCCGATCCCAAAATTGCCGTCAACGGGCACCGGCCAACTCCGAAAGCATACTGAGATGCCGGATATCAACTGGCCTGGCCAACAGCCGTCCCAGCTGAGAAAACAGAGGCTCAAGGTGCGGCATCGCCAAGTGCGCGTCCAGATCGGCCTGGCTCTGCCAGTTCTCATAGAAGACAAAGCAGCAGGGGTCAGCCGCATCGACATGGAAATCATAGTTCAGGCAACCCGGCTCTGCCCGGGTCGGCGCGACCTGCGCAGCGAGCAATGCCAAAAGCTCGCCGCGCGTTTCAGGTCTTGCCGTGACCGTGCCGATGATCGTGACATGGGCCATGACATCACCGTTTCTGGCTGAGGGCGACTGCGAGGATGATGATCCCGCCGCGTGCAATCAGTTGCTGGCTGAACTCCAAGCCGAAAAGGATCAGCCCATTGTTGATCAACCCGATCATCATGGCGCCGACGATGGTGCCGATCACGGTGCCCTTGCCGCCAAACAGGCTGGTCCCGCCAAGGACCGCGGCCGCGATGACGGACAATTCGTCGCCTTCGCCCAACTGGAAGCGGCCAGATTGCAGGCGTCCGGCGTAAAGCATTCCAGCCAGCGCCGCAGCGCAGGACGACAGGACCAGCACCTTCATCTTGATATTTGCGGTATCGATGCCGGAATAGCGCGCAGCCGTCTCACCCCCGCCGGTTGCCAGAACCCGGCGGCCAAAGCCTGACTTCAGCAGCGCAATATGGCCAATGCCACCAAATGCCGCGATCCAGAACAAAAGCACCGGGATCGGTCCGACGGAGCCGCCGCC
>JANMEX010000280.1:0-9198 GCA_031377485.1 Phyllobacteriaceae bacterium | reverse complement strand
GTTAGGTGGGTCACTTGTTGGAACGGACTATACGAATAGCTATGTGATTCCGTCAGCAGCAGTTAAGTTGAACATAAGCGATGATCTGCGCTGTGCTGGGACAGTAACTCAACCCTACGGTGGTTCCGTTTCCTATGATGTGCCGTTTGGATCGTCAGCCAAGTTGTCTGAAAAATTCACCGTTACAGAATTTGGTGCCACGTGCGGATACAAGTTTGACCTTTCGAAGGGGCAGGCATGGGTCCTCGGCGGCATATTCCAAGAATCATTTAATTACGATCTGGTGGCCGTCGGCGGTGCTATACGGGTAAACCTTGGTTCAACAGATGTTGGTTTCCGTTTGGGTGCTGCATATGCAATTCCTGAAATTGCCCTTCGTGCTGAACTTATGTATCGGTCGGCAACCAATCATGAAGCTGATGGAACTACGACTCGCGTTGCACCGACCGGTACAGGCCTCGATGGATTGCCGCTTGGTTTTGCTGTTCCGGTTGCAAAAGGCGACGGAAATCTTCCGCAAAGCGTAGAAATGAAACTTCAGTCAGGTATTGCTCCAGGATGGCTGGCCTTCGGAAGTGTAAAATGGACTGATTGGTCAGTAACAGAGTCATTGAATTTGACTTTGGCCCCGGGAGTAAACCGCCAGAATTTGTATTATTGGAGAGACGGTTGGACCGTTTCGGGCGGCATTGGTCACGCATTTACTGAAAAGGTCTCTGGAGCAGTGAGCTTGACTTGGGATCGGGGTGTGGGAACTGGTTGGGATCTATCCAGCGACACCTACACTCTGGGTTCTGGAGTTTCTATCAAAGACGATCTCGGCGGAGAGTTGAAATTGGGCGGGGCGATTACGTACATTTCGAGTGCTTCGGAAACTCAGTACGCCCCGTTTCTCAACACTTCGGTCGACTCCGGCTGGGCCTATGCCATCGGCGGTTCCTACAAAACCAAGTGGTAATCCACATCGGTTGAAATCAAAGCCGGGCTTAGTGCCCGGCTTTTTTTTGGCTTCAGTTTGCCGGACACGAAATGTGACGATTCCGCAACACTGGAAATGATTAGAATGGCCGGACTGAAATGCGGCCCAAATTGCCCATTTCCCGCCACAAAACAGGTTCACCTCGAAACCATTCTAAAACCGGTTTCCGTGTTTGATCAAAACATGAGGACGAACCGGGCAGGATAACAAGGGATCGCGAAAATCGCTTCAGAAGCCGGAAAGCTTAAGACATCCAGTCGAACATCCGGACGGAGTGAGTGAAAACGTTGAAATGTTGACAGTAAACAAAAACCGCGTTGTGATTTGGGTCTTGGCTTCCTCGCTGTTGGGCGTGCCGACGGCACATGCGTTTGATTCGAATGAAGTGACTGAAAAGTCGAGCCCGTTCGCGCTTTTCAAGTTTGGCTTCAAGGCCTACAAAAAAGGCAAGAAGAACGACGCAGTCGAGGCTTACCGTTACGCTGCCGAAAAAGGCCATGCTGGTGCACAGTGGAAACTGGCACGCATGTACGAACAAGGCGACGGCGTTGCCGAAGACGATTATCAAGCTTTCCAGATTTACGAGAAGATCGTCCGTCAGGGCATCGACCCTGTGTCACCGGATGGCTCTTACGTATCGAGCGCACTGGTCGCACTGGCGCGGTACGTGCGCAATGGCATCAATGGAACGCCGGTCTCGCCCGATCCTGCAGCCGCACGCGACCTCTACGCGCAAGCCGCCTGGAGCTTCCGTGATCCTGACGCGCAGTTTGAGCTTGGCCAGATGTTCCTGACCGGCGATGGCGGCGACACAGATGTCAAACAGGCATTCAATCTCTTCCGCCTGTCCTCCGAAAAAGGCCATGCGGGTGCCATGGCAATGTTCGGCGATCTTTTATTCCAGAACGGCAAGACAGTACGTGGCCTCGCAAGCCTGACGGCGGCCTTGCAGCGCAGCGCGCCCAAAGACCGGGACTGGATTGCCTCGATGCAAGAGCAGGCCTTCGCATTGGCCGGCGAAGCCGACAGACGCACCGCAATGGCGCTCGCCGACGAAATCGCAAAAGGCGGGCAGTAGGCCTTTAACTTCAGGAATTCATGCATTTAGGCTGGATTCCTGAATCTTTTCGTTACCCGACAATCCCTACAAATCCAGCTTCACAATCACCGGAACATGGTCCGATGGTTTTTCCCAGCTGCGCACGCTCTTGTCGATTTCAGCACTTTGCAAATGTCTGGCCGCCTCAGGGGACAAAAGAATATGGTCTATCCGAATACCATTGTTCTTTTGCCAGGCGCCCGCCTGATAGTCCCAGAATGTATAGGTCTTGGCGGCATCCGTCACGGATCTTACTGCGTCCGTCAGGCCGAGCGCCTTCATCCGTCGGTATGCCTGCCGTGATTCCGGTTGGAACAGCGCATCGCCTTCCCATGCTGAAGGGCTGTAGCAATCCTCAGGTTCGGGAATGATGTTATAGTCGCCCGCAAGCACAAATGGTTCTTCAAGTTCAAGTCTGGTGCGAGCATGAGCGATCAGGCGTTCCATCCACCCAAGTTTGTACGGGAATTTCTCCGTGCCAAGCGGATTTCCGTTCGGAAGGTAAATTGACGCCACGCGCACCACGCCGGAAGATGTGGAAAACACGCCCTCAATATAGCGAGACTGAACGTCTTCGCCGTCGCCGGGCAGGCCTCGTACCACTTCGTCGAACTTCAATTTCGAAAGAATCGCCACACCATTGAAGCCTTTTTGGCCATGCGTCTCCACATTGTAGCCAAGTGCTTCAATCTCCAGCCGCGGAAAATCTTCGTCAACCGATTTGATTTCCTGCAGGCAAACAATGTCCGGAGACGCATTTTGTAGCCACTGCAGCAAATTTTCTATGCGTGCCTTGACGCCGTTGATATTCCAAGTCGCGATCTTCATGAATCAAATCCGTTTGCAGCTCGGACTATTGCAGAACCGGCACGGATTCTCGACAGCAATATGCAATTTGCAAAAACTTGAAGTTCCAACAATGACTAAAGCGAAAAGCTCGTTCCGCAGCCGCAGGACGCTGTTGCCAGCGGGTTTTTGATCTGAAACGACTGGCCCATCAGATTGTCGATAAAATCGAGCTCCGATCCATCCATGTACTCAAGCGATACAGGGTCAACCAGGACGGTGGCGCCTTCTTTGGCAATAACGATGTCATCCGGCTCCCGTGCTGACACTAGGTCAAACTTATAGGAAAAGCCAGAACATCCGCCACCTTCGACAGAAACACGAAGTGCGGATTTTCCGTCTTCCTTTGCCAGAATTGTCTCGATGCGCTTGGCTGCGCTTTCGCTGACGCTGAATGTTCCCATGAACTTTAATCCCTGCCGGAATGCGTTAAAGGCGCGAACCGGTTGTCTGATTGCAAGTCATAGGTATGAATGCCAAGACGGGAAGTCAACGAGGGTATTGTGCGTGTTTGATGGATTGGGTTTCGGCTATCAGCCAAGAGCACCGTTTGCCTGTGATCCGGCGGACACGCGCGGACGGCTTTATCCGCAGTCTGAAAGCCCGACCCGCACTGCTTTCCAACGCGATCGAGACCGGATAATCCATTCCACGGCGTTCCGGCGCCTCAAACACAAGACGCAAGTGTTCATCAGTCACGAGGGTGATCACTACAGGACGCGCCTGACCCACACGATCGAAGTCTCGCAAATCGCCCGATCAATTGCGCGCGCATTTCGCCTTGATGAGGATCTGGCCGAGGCGATTGCGTTGGTCCATGATTTTGGGCACACGCCATTCGGCCATGCCGGTGAGCGTGCGCTGGACGAATGTATGACGGGGGTCGGCGGCTTTGACCACAATGCCCAGTCACTGCGCATCGTCACTAAGCTGGAGCGCCGCTACGCCGAGTTCGACGGGCTGAACCTTTCTTGGGAAACACTCGAAGGTCTGGTCAAGCACAATGGGCCATTGGCCGATAAAAACGGGGCAGGGATCAAACATCCGATCCCGCAGCCGATCATAGATTTCAATGAACTCTTCCCGCTTGATCTGTACACCCATGCCTCGCTTGAAGCGCAGGCTGCAGCGCTTGCCGATGACATCGCCTATGACACGCATGACATCGATGATGGTCTGCGTGCCGGTATCCTTGAGTTTGATAAACTGCGTTCTGCGCCACTGACGGGAACGATTATCGCTGAGATTGAGGCACTTTATCCGCACTTGGACCGAACGCGCATGATCGCAGAACTGGGTCGTCGCCAAATCACGATGATGGTCGAAGATGTCATTGGTGAAACCTCGCGAAGGCTGATGGCGCTTAAACCGTCGAGTGTCGAAGATATCCGCAATGCGGGCCATGCAATTGTTGCTTTCTCGGCTGAGATGGCGCTGAGCGAGAAGGCGCTGAAGGAATTTTTGTACAAAAGCCTGTACCGCCACCCCGATGTAATGACGACTATGGACACGGCTGCTTCACTCGTCACCGAATTGTTTGACCGTTATGTCACAGATCCATCGGCGATGCCTGAAGGCTGGCGGGCCGACTTTGAACGGTTATCTTCGCAGCAAAAGAAGCGCCACGTTGCAGACTTTATTGCCGGAATGACCGACCAGTTTGCCATTCGCGAACATGAGCGGTTGTTTGACCGCAAATCCAATTTACGATAGCGCATCCACGCTGATTTGCCATTTGAAAGACCAACATGAATATTTTCCAGGATTTCTCGTTGCGGATAGAAGCGATACTTGCCGCGCTGGATTTGAAGACCACCGACGGATCGGCTCCCGATTTCAAGCGCATCGCTGTAGAGCCGCCGCGTGACCCTTCACACGGTGATCTCGCCTGCAACGCAGCCATGGTGCTGGCCAAGGCAGTCGGCGAAAATCCGCGTGTTCTTGCCGATGTTATCGCCGCAAAAATCCGTGAAGATGGTGATGTGGCGCAGGTGGATGTCGCGGGTCCAGGCTTCATCAACATCCGGCTCAATCCGGTCTATTGGCAAAACCATCTGGCTTCGATCCTCAGTGCGGGCGCTGCCTATGGAAAATCGAAATTGGGTGCAAACCAGAAGATCAACGTCGAATATGTTTCCGCCAACCCGACTGGCCCGATGCATGTCGGCCATTGCCGTGGCGCGGTTTTCGGCGATGGATTGGCCAATCTTTTGCTGTTTGCAGGTTATGACGTCACCAAGGAATATTACATCAATGACGCAGGCGCGCAGATTGATGTGCTCGGGCGCTCCGTGCTGCTGCGCTATCGAGAAGCTCTTGGCGAAGACATTGGCGAAATACCTGCGGGCCTTTATCCCGGCGATTATCTCGTCCCGCTCGGCAAAGCGCTGGCGCAGGAATATGGCGACAAGCTGAAAGAAATGCCTGAAGCCGAAGCGCTTGATATCACCCGGACACGCGCAATTGATGCGATGATGGTGATGATCCGCGAGGATTTGGCCGCACTCAATGTTCATCACGACACGTTCTTCTCCGAACGTTCGCTCCATGCCGACGGTGAAAAGAAAATACGCAATGTCATCAATGATTTGACACTGAAAGGTCATGTCTATCGCGGCAAACTCCCGCCGCCCAAGGGGCAAACGCCGGAAGACTGGGAGGATCGCGAACAGGTCCTGTTCCGTTCAACCGACGTTGGCGATGACATTGACCGGCCGCTCGTCAAGTCTGATGGCGCGTTTACCTACTTTGCCGCAGACGTTGCCTACTTCAAGGACAAGTTTGATCGTGGTTTCAAGGAGATGATCCTGGTGCTTGGCGCTGACCATGGTGGCTATGTCAAGCGCATGGAGGCATTGGCCCGTGCGGTCTCCGCAAACACTGCCAAGAACACCATCTATCTGGTTCAGTTGGTCAAATTGTTTCGGAATGGCGAACCTGTGCGCATGTCCAAGCGCGCCGGCGAGTTCGTCACATTGCGGGAAGTGGTGGACGAAGTCGGCGTTGATCCGGTTCGCTTCATGATGCTGTACAGAAAGAACGATGCGCCTCTCGACTTTGATTTCGCCAAAGTCACCGAACAGTCGAAAGACAATCCGGTTTTCTACGTTCAATACGCATCTGCCCGCTGCCATTCGATTTTCCGGCAGGCAAAGGAACAGCTCGGCTATGATCTTCCGGGACGGCCGGCGCTGGCGGAAGGCGTTGGTCAGCTCAACGACGAATCCGAACTGGCGCTGATCCGCAAGCTCGCGGAATACCCGCGTCTGGTCGAAAGCGCAGCGCTGGCCCGCGAGCCGCACAGAATAGCTTTTTACCTTTATGAGCTGGCTTCGTCCTTCCATGCCCAGTGGAATAAAGGCACCGAAAACCCAGCGTTACGCTTTGTTAAGGTTAACGACCCACAATTGACCAATGCCAGACTGGGTTTGGTGCAGGCTGTTCACGACGTTATTGCGTCCGGACTGGGTATCATTGGAGCCGATGCCCCGACCGAAATGCGTTAATTTCGCGGGTTTTACTGTCACCTTTTGCCCACAATGCGCTGGTAAGGCCTCGAGTGTTGCGGTCCGTGGCCCGGATTGCGTGTGTTGTGCAGGGACTAGGCATGGCTAATGTTTTGGATGTGAAACCGCGGGATTACGGCAGGGATATCGCTGCTGATGATCCGCTTATGGAACTGTCGCGCATCATGGGCTTCGATAAGCCCCAGATTGCCAGCGAGAGTGAGCCAGCCGACCCGCAGATTGCCATAGAGGACAGTTTCTCCATGGATCTCGAGCGCGAACTTGCGCTTGAAGAAGTAGCGGCAGAGGCGCCAAGCGAGTTGGACGCTGAGTTCAATGCCGCATTTGAAGACGAATTGTCAGGTGCTATCCAATTCGGCGAGGACGCGCCATCAGTTGTTCCATCTCTTGAAGATGAATTGAACGCACTGCTCGGCGAAGAGACACATTCGGCAACGGCTGCCAAGGCAATTGAACCAGCTTACTCAGCACCATCCTGGATAAATTCCCCAGTCAATGTGCGCGCAGAACCAGACAATTCCTGGCTCGAAGAAGATATGGATGCGACGGCGGCCGAACACCCACAGCTCGCTTCCAATACTGCGCTATCGAGCGAAGTTTCGTCTGATATGACCGATGATACATCGGCACAATTGGACGACGCTATTGATTTTGAAGAGTCTTTGCTCAAAGAAGAACTTGATCTGCCAATAGCCGAAGCGGCGGCGCCGCTTGTCGATGCCGCGCAATCAGCTGAAAATTGGACTGTTGAGCCTGTGGATGAAGACGCAGAGCTTGATACCTCATGGCTTGATGAGAAGCTTGACGCCGCGGTGCCGACCGTTGCTGTTGCTGCGTATGAAACTGTTCGCCCGCTCGAAAGCTGGGCCAGTGACGAGCAAACCGAAGATTCCGGGGTGGAGGCACCGCGGCTTGAAGACGAGATGGATATCGCGGAATTTGAACATGTTGATGAACGCTTGGAAATACCCGCAACATCAACAGACAGCGAGCCATGGCTCGACTTCAAGGTTGATGAAGACAAGTTAGACGACCAACAGCCGGATTTGTCGGACGAGGTGGAACTGGCAGAAGAACCGCAGACGCAAGCGGTTCCAGCAGTTGACCTGATTTTTGCGCAGATGGGCCGCGCAACACCGACTTCCTATCAGCCAGCAGTCTCACCAGCGGAAGAAGTTGCGCTTGATGATCTGGATTTTGATTTTGCCATCGAAGACAGCGCTCCGGTGAGCGATACAGAATATGATGGCGAACAACATGGCACAAGTGTGCCTCCTGCACCAGAATTTGATGGCTGGCAGCCAAATGCTGCCGCTTCGAGCACATTGGATCGCGGTCAATCTGACGATTTTGGTCGCATTTTGGCTGAAACAGCACCGGAACCTGTTGTTGAGGCATCCGAGCCGATGCAAGACGCGGTCGCGTTGACGGAAGAGTTTGAAATTCCGGATTTCGAATTCAGCCCCGAGCCCCAAGCTGCTGCACCTGTCGCAAAGGCAGGGTATGAACCGGAATATTCGGGATATGAACCAAAGGTCGAACGCGCCGCTGTTTCAGTTTCGCGCGAGAGCGACTTTGATTTCGAAGCGTTGCTTGATGAACAATTGGCAGCTGACAATGGCCGGGCAGCATCCGCAGCCGGTACTGCCGGCGGAATTGCTGCCGCAGCCACGATGCGCCCGAAGGCGACTGAACGAGTGGATGCCGACGTGGACTTCCAGCCATTTGGCGAAGAAGCCCCGGTGTTTCCTGATGCGGGATATCAAGAGACTGCGCCTCGCGGCAGATCCTGGGTAATTCCTGCCGTGCTGGCTGGCGTGGCTCTCTTTGGTGGCGGCATTTACTACGCGTTCTCGGGCAACCATGTTGCGACATCCACAAGCGGCCCCGCCTTGGTCAAAGCTGATCCGCAGCCCGTGAAAATAGCGCCGGAAAACCCGGGTGGTAAATCAGTCCCTGATCAGGACAAAGCCGTTTACAACAAAGTCGATGGTGAACAGGCCGGCCTCCCGACACAAGGCACACTGGTTTCCGAATCTGAGGAACCTGTGGATATAGCTTCAGTTGCAAGCGACGAGCCGGTCGATGAGCCTGGGGACGCATCAGCAAAATCCGAAGCGCGGGTTGATGCTTCCGCCGAGGCGGAAACGGCTGCTGCCCCTACCGCCGCGAGTGCTGCAGTTACGCCCAAGAAGGTCCGGACCTTCATAGTGAAACCGGATGGCACACTTGTTGAGCGGCCCGCCGCACCAGCTGCTGATGCAGCTCGGTCAGTTGTCGCAAATGAACCGGTTGCAGCGCCTGCCACGAAACTTGTACAGGCAGATCCTGCGCCAGAACCTAATGTCGCCGAAGCGGATGCAACAATCAAACCAGTGGCTGTCGAACCGGTTGCAGTGGCTGTTGCAGAAAAGCCAAGCGCTGTTACCCCCGCAAAAGACCCGATTGCTGAGCTTGCTGCAGCTGAGCCAGCGCCCGTTGCAGCTGCTCCAGAGGCGGCAAAGGCTGCACCTGCACTGAAGGTAGTGAAGACCAAGAAGATCAAGGCCCCTGCCGCCGAGACCGTCGCATCGACCACACCTTCTGATGGAGCGCCCGTGCTTGAATCACGCCCGGCTGACCAACCGGTCACCATTGTCGGCAAGACAGGCGGCAAGAAGGCCGCCGCAAACGCGCCAGCAGAAGATGTTCAAGTCGCATCGGCTGATGTTGCACCGGCGGCCACTGCTGGTGGCTACGCGATCCAG